>JBCCEF010000014.1 GCA_039030395.1 Acidobacteriota bacterium | reverse complement strand
TTTCCAGGTCGGCGCCGGCGCCAACAACAAGAACGTCGCCTTCGGCGCCTCCGGCTGGTTCGACTGGAACGTCACCTCCCAGCCGACCGCCGGACCGAAGCTGGAGGTGACCGGCCAGGGTGACTTCAATGTCGACCTGGGGACGGACTGTGTGCCGACGGCTCCGGAGTGCGATGTGCGCTCTTGGGATCTGCGCTACGGCAACAAGGTGGTTCGGTGGCCGCTCAAGAATCTGGGCGACGATCCGGTGACCATTTCGAGCATCATGGTCCAGTGGCCGGGGGTCAACGGCAAGTTGCGCAAGGTGAAGCTCGGTCCCGAGACGATCTTCGATGACGACCTGGCCGGAGGCTCGGCCAGCATCGGAACCTCCGACTGGCCGGCCGGCAGCGAGGCCGACCGCACCCTGGATCCGGGGGAGAAGCGCTCGCTGAAGTTCATCTTCTCCAAGTACATCTCTAAGGACCCCTACCACTACGACATCTGGGTAGCGTTCGAGGAGGGTTGCTCGGTTCATCTGTGGGACTGACGGGCATTGGCTGGGAAGCCAGTCCTAGCTAAAGTCCTTTTTCAAAACGGCAAGAGGCCCGGGCAATGGCCCGGGCCTTTCTCCTTTGGACCTCCCGGTCGGCGCCGCAGGAGCACCGATTTCCTGCCCGAGAAAGACCATTCCATTGAGTGTAAATGTTGAAATTAGGTTGGGTTGTCCCTTTCCGGAGCCCTGTTGTATGCTTTGGCGGAGTCGATTTCCGTTGGCAAGCTGGGGGCGTGGAAGCGCAATACGATGACGAGCAGTGAAGAAGCGTCCCAGGTCGGTGATTCGAAGCAGGCGGGCTACTCCATTCCTGAAGAGGTTGTGTTCCGGGAGTTGGATGGCGAAGCCGTACTTCTGCACCTCGCCAAAGGTGAGTACTTCGGACTAGACTCGGTTGGAACGCGGATGTGGAATCTGTTGCGGACCGAAGAACGTGCGGAATCCGTGATCGACCGATTGGAAGAGGAGTATGCCGCCGGGCGTGATCGGCTGACTGAGGACGTCGGCGAGTTCATCGAACGGCTGGCGGAGCGGGGCCTGTTGGTCCTGAAGGGGACGAAAGTCCAATGAGATCGAGACTCGAAACGGCGCTCACCATGTCCCGTCGGCAATGGGCGGTTCTGATACGCGCCTGGTTCGTTCTGACCGTTATCTCGATTTCCCTGCGATGTGTTCCCCTGCCGACGCTGCGCAATTTTCTGCGCCGTTGCTCTCCCCTTGAGGGATCACCGGCCATGAGTGGTGCTGAGGTTCGAAGATTGGTGACTCGAGCGGGGCGGCTGCATCCGGCCCGCGTGGTCTGCTTGCAGCGGTCTCTGTGCCTGGAGTATTTGCTTCGCCGGCAGGGTACGCTGGCAGATTTTCGGTTGGGAGTGCGGCGTTCCGGCGACTCGATCGAGGCCCACGCCTGGGTCGAGCTGAACGGTGAGCCGCTGGGAGAGCAAAGCGCTCCGTCGAGCTTTCGCTGTCTGGAGATGGCGCACTGATCAGGCTTTGGGCGTCCGCATCGGTTAGTTTTTGTGAGGAGAAAGGTCATGGAGAAGGACGTCAACACTCAAGAACGTCCTCGTACCGGTGAGGGCGAGGGGCGGAAGCCGTACTCGTCGCCCCGCCTCATCCACTATGGATCACTGCATGAATTGACTCGCGGCGGCGGCAACGAGGGTCCCATCGATGCCATCTTCGCAGGCAGCAGTGTGGGTACCTAGCATCCGCTATTGACTTCTGCGATGGTCCGGTCAAGCACTGTTGGTGCCTTTTTGTCTCGCGGTAGGTGAGCGTCTGGAGCGGTGCCGGAGTCTATCGTTGGGAATCCTCTTCTTCGTCGGCTCATCGGAATTCCGAGCCGACCCTGGTCGGCTTCTGGGGGCGAATCGCAGGTCGGGCGCGGCTAGCTCGTGAATTCGGCCTCTCTTCTGTCGCAACAGATTCCGAAGTTCTGAACGCCGCTTTCGTGCGACGGGGCGCGGAAGGCTGCGCGGAGGTCTCGGGAACGGCGACCTGGGTGCTCGAAGATCGCCGCCGGGGGCACCTCCTGGCGGTGCGGGATCGGCTCGGCGCGGAGGCGCTCTACTATGCCCGGGTCGGCTCCGAGATTCTGCTCTCCAAGAGCGTCGCATCCATCCTCGATGCTCTCCCCACCGCTGCGTCTGTCCGTCTCGAGGCGCTTGCCGAGCATCTTTGTGGAGACGTTCCGGAGTCTGGGTACACCTTCTGGGCCGGCGTCCACTGTGTGCCGCCGGGACACTTCCTGCGGGTGACGGACGGTGGTCTGGAACTTCACCGCTACTGGCGGGTCGAACCCCAGCCGGTTCTTCGCCTACGCGACGCGGGTGCATACGGCGAGGCCGTAGCTGAGGCCATCACTCGGGTGGCGCTAGACTACGTGCCATCGGGTCCAACGGCCGTCGCGCTGAGTTCAGGGCTCGACTCGACCTCCCTGGCCGCTGCTCTGGTGCGTGGAAACGCTGCGGAGCGACTGTCTGCCTTTGTGTGGACCGCGCCGGAACTGCCCGAGGCTGACGAGGCCGCCGGCGGCCGAGCAGCCGCATCCGCCCTCGGGCTGCCCGTTCGGGAGATCCGGGTCGACGATCTCTGGCCTCTCCGGGTGCCTCTGATCGGTCAGATGCGGCGCGACGGCCCGTTGTGCAATATCTACGAGAATCTGTGGAACCGAACCTATAGACTGGCACGGAGTGAAGGCATTGAAGCCATCTTCACCGGCGGTGGCGGCGATGAACTCTTCGGCGTCAACTGCTACTCCTATCCGGACCTCTTGTTGACCGGGCGCTGGCTTCGCCTGTTGCGGGAAATGCGGGGGCATCTGGCTTGGTCACCGCGTGGCTTGGTCGGTATGTTGCGAAGCATGCTGTGGGCGCCCCTGCGGACCTGGGCCTATGCTCCAACCCGCAAGGAAGTGGTGCCATGGCTCCGGGAGCCCTTTCGCAGCGAGCGAGAGAGTTCGGTCGTTCCGACGACGAGATTTGCCCTCCTGCCGGGGAGGGTGCAGAGAATGCGGATCCTACGAAACCTCCCCTTCGCCGAGCGGCTGGTGGAACTCGGACAGCGGGCCGCCGCGATGGGTGTGGAGCTGCTTCATCCTCTCCTCGACCACCGCTTGATCGAGCTGGCGGCTTCCCTTCCCACGGAACAGACTTTCCGTGCCGGTGAACACAAGGCGGTGCTGCGCGAGGCCTTCAGAGCGCAGCTTCCGGACTCCGTGCTGCGTCGCCGCGGCAAGACCTACCCTACGACGATCGCCTGGCGGGGACTACGGGAGCGGGGCGTTGACCAAGCGCTCGATCTGATGACCGACATGCGGGCGACCGACTTGGGCCTGGTGGACGAGACGATGTTGCGGTCGGAGTACCAAGCATTCCTGGCCGGTCGACACTCCCGAGGCGGTACGTTCTGGAGCGCCTTGACCCTCGAAGCCTGGTTGAGGAGTTGCCATTGAACGTCCCTTCGTCTCCTGGCCTGCTCGATCGAGCTCGCCTCCGGCCCCTCGCGGCGGCCCTCGGAGAGGCACATGCCTCCCTGCGGTATGTGGACTACCGACAGGCCGAGCGCGATTGCGAAGTGTTGGCGGCGAAGTTGCGCGCCGAACTGCCCCGGGACTTCCTGGCGTCCGCCCGGTTCGAAGCGGTACCCCGGGGCGGCCTGATCGTCCTCGGGATGTTGGCCTACTCACTCGAGCTGACTCCGGAACAACTGAGCCCGGCGGGAGATCGCGAGGCGTCGCGGGTTTTGATCGACGATTGTGCGCTGACCGGGGGCCGCTTGGGTCAGGCGATGCGTGGGCTCGAGGGTGCCGGGGAAGTGGTGATGGCTACCCTTTACTCTCATCCGGACCTGCGGCGGGCTGTGGAGCGGCGCGAATCGCGGGTGCGAGCCTGTTTGGCGGCGCGTGACCTCGAAGAGTGGCCTCGCAGCAAGAGCGATGGCTGGAGCGAACGCTGGCGAGAGCGCCTCGGGGATACCCGCTATTGGATCGGAAGCCCGGAGTGGATTGCCTTCGCCTGGAGCGAGCCCGATCGACCTTTCTGGAATCCTGTTTCGGAAACCGTCGAAGACGGGTGGCGCTTCCTGCCGCCCCACCTTTGTCTCAAGAATCGCTGTCTCCTGGGCGGCTCGGCGTCGGTGTCGGCATGGCGCCTTGCGGAGGGTGTCGTGTTTGGTGAGTTCGACGGTATCTTGTGGCTTTGCGAGCTGGCATCCGGCGAGGTGCTTTCGCTCGGCGGCGTGGCCTTGGAGATGTTCCGTCACCTGCTGTGCGAGGGTCTGAACGGGGCCGCGGTGGATTCGCTGGTCACCCGATGGCGGGTGGACGAGGCGACCGCGCGGCACGACTTTCTGGCGTTTGCTGAAACCCTCCGCGAGCGCGGCCTGCTGATGCCTCCCGACGATCGGGATTGAGGACGGCCCATGAGGCGAACGGTCTACGGCATCGATCTCGAGATTGAGGACTCTCTGCCTGCGGAATTGACGGACGTGCTGCCGGTGCCGGAGGCTTCGCAAGGGGATGATGTCGCCACACCGCTTTGCCTCCGCCGGGTGCCCGACGGTCCGACCCTCGCAGCGTTGTCCGCTGGCGCCCCACCGACCTTCGAGAGCCCGACTCGCCACACCAGCGCCATGTCGGCGCTGCGCTTCTGGAGCTTCCCGGATCGATCCCTACTGTGGTTTACCGGCATCGCCGGCTTCTGGCTGGGTGAGAACGAAATCGGCGTCTCCATACGCAGTCCCGAGGTGTCTCGGGCGGCGGGAGTTCATCTGTTCGGGACGGTGCTGCCCTTCTGGCTGGAGGAGCGCGGACGCTCCGCCCTTCACGCGGCGGCGGTCGCGGTGGACGGTCATGCGATCCTCTTCGCTGGTACCAATGGCGCTGGCAAGACCACGCTGGTCGCCTCGCTCCTCGCCGCAGGCCACCAGCTCCTGGCGGACGACGTGGCGGTGATCACCGACGGGGCTCGGGTGCAACCGGCGGCGCCCTGGATGCGGATGTGGCCGGAGGCGGCGCACCACTGGACGGGACGCGATCCGGCCTCTTTCGAGTCCGTGATGCCGACCGTCGACAAGGTGCGAGTGCCGATCGGCCGGAGCACCTTCGGCGCTTTTTGCAATCGCCCGAGTCCGATGGGGCGGATCGTGTTTCCCGGTCGCGTTGCCGCCGACGGCGAAGCGCGGCTCGAACGGATGGCACCGCGCGAGGCGTTGATCGAACTGATCCGCCATTCTTCGGTGCCCCGCTTGCTGGAAGCCACCAACCTGCGGACGGCCTCCTTCGAGCGCCTAGCACAGGTGGCGGAGACGGTGCCCGCCTTTCGGTTGCAGGTGCCGGACGATCTCGACCGGCTGCCGCAAGTTCGACAGCTTGTCACCAGTGAGCTGACCGCCTAGCTTCTGCGGCCAAAGAATCTTCGGCCACCCCCTCAGGTTTGGTCCTTGGAAGATCTGAGTGAAGACCACTCACTCACCCCTTGACAAGGTACTGGATTGCCTTTACACTGCCCCCTGGTTGTTAGCAGTCACCGTCGTCGAGTGCTAATCAGACGGCGCTAGTTGCAACATAAAACCCACATTCTCATGGCTTTGCGAGAGCAGAAGGAGGATTGCAAGTGAAGATCCGCCCACTCCACGATCGAGTCGTGGTTCAGCGCCTCGAACAGGAAGAGCAGGTCCGGGGAGGGATTATCATCCCCGATAGCGCCAAGGAAAAGCCCCAGGAGGCCCAGGTAGTGGCCGTGGGCCCGGGCAAGATCACCGAGGATGGCAAGCGGAGTCCCATGGACGTCTCAGAAGGCGATCGCGTCCTGATGGGCAAGTACTCCGGCAGCGAGATCAAGATCGAGGGTGAAGACTACGTCATCCTCCGCGAGGACGAAATCCTCGCTGTCGTTCAGGGCTAAAGGCCTGAACGAGCCTCCCCGTCCCGATCAAGTCAAGACATTCGAAGTTTCCAAGGATTCAGAGCGAAGGTTTAGGAGGTAATACCAAACCATGGCTAAGCAGATTACCTACTCCGAGGAGGCCCGTTCGGCCATTCTGCGGGGAGTGAACAAGCTCGCCGACGCGGTCAAGGTGACCCTCGGTCCCAAGGGCCGGAACGTCGTGATCGAGAAGAAGTTCGGTTCGCCGACCATCACCAAGGACGGTGTCACCGTCGCCAAGGAGATCGAGCTGGCGGATCCGCTGGAGAACATGGGTGCCCAGATGGTGCGCGAGGTCGCTTCGAAGACCTCTGACGTGGCCGGTGACGGTACCACCACCGCCACCGTGCTGGCCCAGGCGATCTTCCGCGAAGGTTCGAAGAACGTCACCGCCGGCGCCAACCCGATGGAGCTGAAGCGCGGCATCGAAGGCGCCGTCCAGGCGGCGGTCCAGTCGATCAACGGCATGGCCCGTCCCGTCGAGGGCAAAGAGATTGCCCACGTCGGCACCATTTCCGCCAACAACGACGGCGAGATCGGTCGCATCATCGCCGAAGCGATGGAGAAGGTCGGCAAGGACGGCGTCATCACCGTCGAAGAAGCTCGCGGCCTGGAGACCACCCTGGAGGTGGTCGAAGGCATGCAGTTCGATCGCGGATATCTCTCGCCCTACTTCGTCACCGATTCGGAGCGCATGGAGACGGTGATCGAGAACTGCATGATCCTGCTCCACGAGAAGAAGATCAGCTCCATGAAGGATCTCCTGCCGGTGCTCGAAACCACCGCCAAGCAGGGCCGTCCGCTGCTGATCATCGCCGAGGATGTCGAGGGCGAGGCGCTGGCCACCTTAGTGGTCAACAAGCTGCGCGGCACCCTCCAGATCGCCGCCGTCAAGGCGCCGGGCTTCGGCGACCGTCGCAAGGCGATGCTCGAAGACATCGCGATCCTCACCGGTGGCAAGGTGATCACCGAGGATCTCGGCATCAAGCTCGAGAACGTCAAGTGGGATGATCTCGGTGAGGCCAAGAAGGTCGTCATCACCAAGGACGACACCACCATCGTCACGGACTCCGACGACAAGGACCGCCGCGAGTCGATCGCCGGCCGGGTCAAGCAGATCCGCACCCAGATCGAGGAGACCTCCTCGGACTATGATCGCGAGAAGCTCCAGGAGCGTCTGGCGAAACTGGTCGGTGGTGTCGCCGTGATCAAGGTGGGCGCCGCGACGGAGACCGAGATGAAGGAGAAGAAGGCGCGCGTCGAAGACGCCATGCACGCCACCAAGGCGGCGGTCGAAGAGGGCATCGTCGCCGGCGGCGGCGTGGCCCTGATGCGCTCCGCCTCGGCGGTCGAGCAGGTGACCGGCGAGCACGACTACCAGGTCGGTGTGGCGATCGTTCGTCGGGCGCTCGAAGAGCCGACCCGTCAGATCGCCAACAACGCCGGTGAGGAAGGTTCCGTCATCGTGCGCGAGCTGATGTCGAAGGACGGCAACGTCGGCTTCAACGCCGCCACCGGCCAGTTTGAAGACCTGGTCTCGGCCGGCGTCATCGATCCCGCCAAGGTGACCAAGAACGCGTTGATCAACGCGGCGTCGATCGCCGGCTTGATGCTCACCACCGAGGCCCTCGTCTCCGACATCAAGGAGGAAGAGGATGCCGGCGCTGCTGCCGCCGCTGCCGGTGGCATGGGCGGCATGGGCGGCATGGGCGGCATGATGTAGGACCGGTCGATCCGACCGCTCAATGCGAGAGCCGGCTCCCTCGGGGGCCGGCTTATTTGTTTGCGGTGCTTTCGCGATGGTTGTTCGCGACCTCGGGATCTGGGGTTTCGCTCCAGACCAAAGCAGCACAGGTCGAGCGAGGAACAAACTCGGGAGGCACCGTAGTGGCAATGGAGACGCTGCGGGTTTGGTTCACATCGAGGTCTCCAAGATCGCAAGAAACAAGCCCCTGTGTACCGTCCCTAGCCGGCGTGCTGGCGGAGCAACTGCTGGTCTTCTCTGCGGGCTCGATGCTGACCACCCGCACGCCCACCGGTAGCAGCAGACGTAGTTGCGCTTGGCGAGCCGTGTCGTCGTGGAAACTGTGCACCGTGACGCGGCAAGTGAACCTTGACTCGCGGACCTGGGCGTCGATCCTCTGTACGCTGACGTCCGCTTGAGTACGAATTTGAGCGTGGCCGATCTGGGCCGGAAGGATCACCAGGGCGATGGCTACGAGATGGCTGTATTTCATTCTTCTGACCCTCTAGACAGTGAACGAGAAGACTTCCTTTGCGACCTGGGGACGGGCAACCTCGCCGATCCGGCGGAAGGATCGACGGTTCTGCGCCCCGACAGCTCCCGCATAGACTGACTTCGAAAGGTCTCGGTTTCTTTACCGTCGGGGAAAACTTCTTTTACTCGAGGCGGGGAGGGGTGTCCTCGGGGCGACTCTTTCCGAGCTGATGGCCAAAGCCTCTCGCTACGGCCGACGGTCAGCGGTTTGGGCTAGGAAGCGGCCAAGTCCTTCTGAGCGAGGCGGATGTGGGCTTCAGGCAGGAGTTCCGCCAGGTACTGGCGGATGGCATCGCCGTCGCCTGACTGCGAGAGGTGGGTGAGGTCCGCTAGGGCCTGATCGATTCGCTTCGTCGGGTAGGGGCTGAGCTGCCCGATGAAGATCTTCGGATGGCGGGTCTTGGTGATCTCCTCGCCATCGAGTTCGAGTTCTTCGTAGAGCTTTTCACCGGGCCGAAGGCCGGAAAAGACGATTTCGATATCGCGCCCCGGCTCAAAGCCGGACAGGCGGATCATTTTGGTGGCGAGGTCGACGATCTTGACCGGTTCCCCCATGTCGAGGATGAAGATCTCGCCGCCGGCGCCCATCGCCGCCGCCTGGAGAACGAGTTGGGCGGCTTCCGGAATGGTCATGAAGAAGCGCTCCATGCGCGGATCCGTCACGGTGATCGGTCCGCCGGCCTCGAGCTGCCGGCGGAAGATCTCGATCACCGAGCCGGCGGAGCCGAGGACGTTGCCAAAGCGCACCGCCAGGAAGCGCGTTCCCTGGCTCCGAGCGTCGTGGTGCTGCACCACCAGCTCGGCGGTGCGTTTGGTGGCGCCCATGATGGAACTCGGCCGCACCGCCTTGTCCGAGGAGATGAGCACCATCACTTCCACCTGAAAGTCGCTGCACAGGCCGGCCAGCCGGTGGGTGGCGAGGACGTTGTTCTTGATCGCCTCGCCTTCGTTCGCCTCCATCATCGGCACGTGTTTGTGGGCGGCGGCATGGAAGACCACCCGGGGGCGGTCCGCTTCCAGGATTTGGCGCATGCGCTCGGAATCGCCCACGTCGCCCATGCGGGTGGCCACGTCGAGGTCCGGCCAGAGGGCGAGGATGTCCTGCTCGATTTCGAAGAGGGCCGGCTCGGCGCGCTCCACCAGCACCAGGCGAGACGGCCGGAAGCGCGCGATCTGGCGCACCAACTCGCCGCCGATGGAGCCGCCGGCACCGGTCACCATCACCGTCTTGCCGGTCAAGAAGCGGTCGAGCTGCTCTTCGTCCAGGCGCACCGGCTCACGGCCCAGCAGATCCTCCAGCTCGACGTCACGGAAGCGGCTGATCGAGACCTTGCCCTGCAAAACTTCGTAGAGGCCTGGGATGGTCCGCACCTTGATGCGGTGGCGTTTGCAGGTCTCGACGATCCGCTGGATGCGCTGGGAGTCCGCCTCGGCGATGGTCAGAATGACGTGGTCAATGTCCAGCTCCTTGGCGAGGCGGGGGAGATCGTTGGTGTTTCCCAACACCTTGGTGCCCTGGATCACCATACCCTGCTTCAGGGGATCGTCGTCCAAGAAACCGACGGCGCGAATGTCCATGTCGCCTCGGTTCTGGATTTCCCGCATGGCGAGAACGCCGGCTTTGCCGGCACCCACCAAGAGAACCGCCTTGCGCTGCTGCGGCCCGTCCGCTCCTCGTTCATAGCGTTCGTAGACTATGCGCCGCAGCACCCGGAGGGACAGCAGGCCGCCGAAGGCGAATAGGGTGTCCATGACGATGATCGACAGGGGGATTCTCCACACCTCGGCGGACTCCGGCAGAAACACCCGCAGCAGCACCATCGGGACCGCCGAAATGGCCGCCGCGCGGACGAACGCCTCGACCTCCCGCAGGCCGACGTAGCGCCAGACAAAGGTGTGGATACCGGCCAGGTAGCAGGCCGAGATTTGGAGCAGAACGGCGAGGGGAAGCTGGCTGAGAGCACGACTTTCCTGGCCGGCGAGCTGAAATTCGAATCGCAGGAGGTAGGCCAGAGCAAAGGCCAAGATCAGCGCCACCAAGTCCATGATGAACTGGGTGCGGCGCTTGAGGAAGAAAGCAGCGGCGCTCCGTGGCCCTTCGACGACGGCGAAGTCCGTGGTTCTTCCCTCGGAATCTCCAACTTCGGCCTGTGGCGAAGTCACCATCTACCTCCAGAGTCCTGCAGCGAACCTACAAAACCACAACGAAGGCTCATTCTACCGAAGTATCGCCAGGCATATTGCGTAGGTACTCCCGGGGTTGCGGAAGACGGGGTCCGGCTAGGCCGAGCCGTAGAGAGCCGTGTAGTGGTCGCGGCTCAAGGCGAGGCCTTTGGCTAGCTCGAGACTCGGCTCGTAGCCGAGGAGTGTTCGAGAGTCGTCAAGACAGGCGAGGGAGTGGGCCACATCGCCGGCCCGCGGCTCCTGGTGGACGGCCTCCGGACCGGTGCCGGCGATCTCCCGCAGCCGTTCGGCGAGTTCGTTGACGGTGGTTCGCCGGCCGGCGGCGACGTTGAAGGCCCGGCCGCAGGCCACCTCCGGCGCGCCGGAGGCCAGCAGGTTGGCGTGCACCGCATCGGCCACGAAGGTGAAGTCCCGGCTTTGCTCGCCGTCGCCGTAGATCACCGGCGACCGGCCTTCCAGGTAGGCGTGGAAGAAGCGCGGGATGACCGCCGCGTAAGCGCCCTCCGGATCCTGCCGCGGGCCGTAGACGTTGAAGTACCGCAGGCCGATCGCCCCGAGGCCGAAACAGCGCCCGAAGGTCGCCGCCAGCTCCTCGTTCATCCACTTGGAGAGGGCGTAGGGTGACAGAGGCTCGCCTTCCTCGCCTTCCTTCTTCGGTAGCCGGTCGCTATCGCCGTAGACGCTCGACGACGAAGCGAAGACCACCCGGCTCACCTCGGCGTCGCGCGCCGCCGTAAAGACGTTGGCGGTGCCGGCGACGTTGATCTCGAGAGAACCGGCAGGATCGGCCAGCGAGCGCGGCACCGAGCCTCGGGCGGCCTGGTGAAAGACGTAGGCGGCGCCGGCACAGGCCCGAGCACAGGTGGCGAGATCCCGAATGTCGCCCTCGATCAGCTCCACCTGGCCGTCCAGGTGAGCGAGGTTCTCGGCCTTGCCGCTCGACAGGTCGTCGAGCACCCGGACCTGGGCGCCGCCCGCGACCAGCGCATCGACCAGGTGGGAACCGATGAAGCCGGCTCCGCCGGTGACCAGCACGGTAGCGTCGGTGAAATCAGGAATCGGCACGGGCGGTCTTTTTCTCGCAGTCGGCAGGGGGTGCGGTTTGGCCTTGCCGGCCACCGCGCAGCAGGCTCCAGAGTATGTCGAAGGGACGCCGCAAGCGCCAGCCCCAAAACGACCAACGGTGACGTGGCGGACCATGGCGCAGGATCAACTCGCGTTCGTTCAGCCACAGCTTGCGTCTCACATGGCCGACCAGCTCGCCGCGCCGGCGGGCATCCCCCAGGCGGCCGCGCAGGTGAGCGGCCCGCCGCTCGCTGCCATAGCCCTCGACCAAGACACCGGCCAGGAAGTGGCGGAGCAGAAGATCGGCGGTACCGCCGGCGGCCGGCAAAGCTCCGCGGGCCAGTGTTTCGGTCAGCTCCGCTGCGCCCCGGCCCTCCTCCCGTTCGACCGCCGGGCAAAGGGGCAGAACCCGCTCGACCGCCGAAGTGGGGGACTCGCCGGTCGGGGTCAAAGTCGCAATGTCCACAATCAGGCGCAAGAGGGGGTAGGAGTCCGGCCGATCGCCGTGCTGCTCCAGGCCGTGGGTCAGGGCATGGGCGAGGAGAAGGTCCCGATTCGGAATGCTCCAGCCCGTCGCCAGGTCGTCGACCAGACCGTCGGCCACCAGCTCATCCGCCGTCGCCCACTGCCCGCTACGCACTTCTACCCCGCGCAGCCGGAAGTGCAGGTCGACAGAACCGCCGCTCCGGCGACCCGCGACGGAGGAGAACTCCGGAGTCAAGAGCGGCGGCAGGTGCTGCGCGTTGGGCAGCACCTCCGAGGATCGGAAACCGGCGTCCACCAGAGCCTCGAAAAGGGCCTCGGCACGGTCTTCGGCCACCAGCAGGTCGAGGTCTCCAGAGGGTCGCTCGCCGGATTCGACGTAGCCGCCGAGGGCGAGGGCAAAACCTTTGAGGAAGATGGCCTTGAGCTCCAGGTTCTCGGCGACTGTGCGGATCTGTTCGGCCGTGCGTTCGAACATCAGGCCGATGGCGGCGGAGTGCGCCCGGGCGACGAGCAGGCGGCTGGCGTCGGCTCCCAGGGCCTCGCTGAGTACCCGCCGGGGATGGCGCGCCGCGATGCGCGAGGCGAGACCCAACCGCTCGGCGAGGTCCACCGGTGTTCCGCCGGTCGGCGGCGGGATCGCCGTCGAGTTGGGAGCGGCCTCCGCCGTTGGCCCGAAGGCTCGCCCGAGCACCCACCGCAGCTCGGCGGTGTAGGGAATCTCCGGTGGGTGGAAACGCATCGGCGTCAGGAAGTCTGCCCGGTGACGACCGCGCGGACCACGCCGGCGACCCGTTCGAGGTCCCGGCTTGCCAGAGACGAACCGCTCGGCAGGCACAAGCCCTGCTCGAAGAGCCGCCGCGACACCGCGCCGCCGACCATCGGACAGTCCCGGAAGACCGGCTGCAGGTGCATCGGTTTCCACACCGGCCGCGCTTCGATGTCCTCGCCTTCGAGGGCCAGGCGCACCGCTTCGCGGTCCGTGCCGGCGATCTCCGGATCGAGGGTGAGGCAAGTCAACCAGCGGTTGCTCCGGCCGTAGGTGGCCTCCGCCATGAACTCCAAGCCCGGCAGGTCGTCCAGCAGCTCGCGGTAGCGCTCGAAGTTGCGACGCCGGGCGGTCACCCGTTGATCGAGCACTTCGAGCTGGCCGCGGCCGACGGCGGCCAGCAGGTTCGATAGGCGGTAGTTGTAGCCGATCACCGAGTGCTCGTAGTGCGGCGCCGGATCCCGCGCCTGGGTGGCGAGGAAACGGGCGCGCTCCACCAGCCGGCGCTCGTGGGACACCAGCATGCCGCCGCCGGAGGTGGTGATGATCTTGTTGCCGTTGAAGGAGAACACCCCCAGCCGGCCGAAACCGCCGGCGGGCCGGCCGCGGTAGGTCGATCCGAGGGCCTCGGCGGCGTCTTCGATGAGCGGCACGCCCCAGCGCTCGCAGGCGACGAGGAGCGGTTCGTAGTCCGCGCACTGGCCGTAGAGGTCCACCGCGATCAGCGCTTTCGGCAGACGGTTCGACCTGCCGCGTTCCTCCAACTCCTGAGCGACCAGGTGGGGATCGAGGGTCCAGGTCTCCGGATCGCAGTCCACCAGCACCGGTTGGGCCCCTTGGTAGACCACCGGGTTGACGCTGGCGGCGAAGGTCAGGCTGGCGCACATCACCTCGTCGCCGGCTCCGACTCCCAACAGTTCCATCGCCAGGTGGAGGGCCGCCGTGCCGGACGACAGGGCCGCCGCATGGGGCACTTCGACCACTTCCGCCATCTCCTGCTCGAAGGCGTTCACATGGGGTCCGATGGGCGCCACCCAATTGCTGTCGAAGGCGTCCGCCACCAGCTCCCGTTCGCGGCCGCTCATGTGTGGCGGCGACAGGTAGATGCGGCTCATGGAGTTCCCTTCACGGTGCCGGGTCTCCGACCGTCAGAGGGCGCGCCGGAACGCCCACCACCGTCACGCCGGCCGGTACGTCGCGGGTGACCACCGCGCCGGCGCCGACGATGGCGCCATCGCCGACGGACAGGTATTGCAGCACCTGCGCGCCGACCCCGACCAGCACCCCCTCGCCGATGCGCACGGCGCCGGAGATGTTGGCCGCCGGGTTCAAGCAACTACCGCGGCCGATGGTCGCCTCGTGACCGAGGGTGCAGCCGGGATTGGCGACGGCGAAGGGCTCGAAGGTCAGGTGGACCGTCCCCATCACCCCATTGCACAGGATCGCGCCGGCTCCCAGGCGCGAGGTGGCGGTGTCGTAGCGCACCGTGGGGTGGACCAGGGCTGGCCAGGCGAGGTCCGGAAAGGAGCCGGCCAGCGCCTCGCTCAGCCGCAGCCGCGGCGCCGGCGAACCGATCCCCAAGGCGAGGGCGTCGACCGGATGGTCCTCCAGCCAGGAAAGGTCCCCTAGCACCTCGTTGCGGCTGTCGTTGGGGCCGAGGCGCGACAGGTCCGACACCAGGTAGCCGACGAACCGAAAGCGCTCCCGCACGGCGTTGATCTCGGAGATCAGCCACTTGACCTCGCGGGCGAAGCCGCCGGCGCCGATGACGGCAATCTTCTGGACGGTGCTCATTCTTCATCCCCACGAAACTCCCCCATGGTGGCCTCGCCGGGGGCTGAAATTCCCTCGCGCCGGATCACCTGGACAAGGGTGCGGGCCAGGATGCGGAGGTCGAGGCCCAGGCTCAGGTGATCGACATACCAGACATCCTGGCGGAAGCGCTCCGGCCAGGGCAGCGCATTGCGTCCGTTGACCTGCGCCCAGCCGGTCAGTCCGGGGCGCTCATCGTGTCGCCGGGCCTGCTCGGGAGTGTACCGCTCGAGGTACTGAACCAGCAGTGGCCGGGGTCCGACCAGCGACAGATCGCCCCGCAGCACATTCCACAGCTCCGGCAGTTCGTCGAGGCTGGTGCGGCGTAGGAAAGAGCCAAAAGCCGTGAGACGCTCGGCATCGGGCAGAGGCTCTCCGTCCGGGTTGCGGGCGTCGCGCATGGTGCGGAACTTGACCAACTCGAAGAGCTTCCCCCGGCGGCCCGGGCGCCGTTGCCGGAAGAGGACCGGCGAGCCGAGGCGGATGCGCACCGCCAGAGCCAGCAGCACCAGCAGCGGCGCCGCGGCCAGCAGCGCCGGGATCGCCAGGGCGAGGTCGAGGACGCGCTTGCCGTAACGGCGGTAGAAACTCACGCCTCGTCTCCGGCCAGGAGTCGGCGGTATTCCTCCGCCCAGCGCCGGCGGACGATGCGGTGGTCGAAGTGCTTGGCGGCGCGAGCGCGGCCGGCGGCGCCGAGGCGGTGGGCACGCGCCGGCTGCTGGATCATCGCCAGCAGGGCTTCACCGAGGGCGGCGGTGGCGCTCGGTGGCACCAGGATGCCGGTTTCGCCGTCCACCACCGCATCGACGGTGCCGGTGGCCGCGTAGCCCACCACCGGCAAGCCGGCAGCGGCGGCCTCCAGCGGCACGTTCGGAAAGCCCTCCCGGTAGGAAGGGAAGGCGAGGGCGGTCATCAGCCGGTAGTAGGGAGCCGCGTCGCCGACGAAGCCCGGCCGCAGCACCCGCGGGTCGGACTCGATGCGGCGCCGCGCCCGCTCGCTCACCGGGTCCCCCGGCTCGAAATCGCCCACCAGCAGGAGGCGGGCTTCGCCCGCCGCCGGCAGCACGACTTCGAAAAACGCCGCCAACAGATCCTCGATGCCCTTGTCCTCGACGAAGCGGCCGACGAAACCGATGACCGGTGTGCCGGGCGGTACCCCCAACCGATCTCGCACCTTGGCCGTTGCCTCATCGGCTTCCTCTGTCGAGCCGCTGAAGCGGTCGAGATCGACCCCTCGCGACGAGCCTTCGCCGAGCACCACCGCCTTGTGCGGCGAGACCAGCCCCAGCTCAACGGCCTTGCGGCGCAGGCTGTGGCTGACGCAGATCACCCGCTGGGCCGAGTGCGCGGCGAGGCGCTCGCCGGCGGCCAGAATCCGGCCTTTGAGGCCGGAGGTGGTCTCCAGCCGCAGGCCGCGCAGGGTGTAGAGGCGATGCGGCACCGCCAGGCTGCGGGCGGCCAACATGCCGAGGAGGCCGGCCTTCGGGGTTCCGGCGTTGACCACCCGCGGAGCGACGGCTTTGAGCTCCCGGCGGAGAGCCGCCAGCGCCCGGAGGTCCGCCAGTGGGCGGATCTCGCGCTGGAGGGGCATCGTGGAGACCGGAATGCCGGCTTCCCGAACAACCTCCAGATCGGCCCCGGGGGCGGTCATCACCCGCACGTCGAAGCCTTCCCGCTGGAGGTAGAGGAGCTGATCCAGCAGCAGAAAACGCGCCGTCATGGGATGGGTGACGATGAAAACGATGGGCCCGGCGCCAAGGCTTTCGCCTTCCCGGATCCGCTCAGAGGTGTCCATCGGGTGGTCGGTACCGCGATCTCGGGAGCGTCTGCCGCATCGCCGGCTGGCTCCAGCCGGGCCGGCCCGGAGACCAGGACGGGCGGGCCGGAGCTGCTGCCGCTGCCGCTGCCGATGACCGGCGGGATGGCCGCTCCGCCGTCCGCTGGCGCGCCAGATCCCGCAGATGGGATCGGGCGAAGGTCTCGAACACCAAGAAGATCAGCAGCAGCAGCCAGAAGGTGCGCTCCGTGACGTGCCGGTTGTAGATGTAGCTGATCGAAAGGCTCCACAGGCCCATCATCAGCACCAGATAGACGCCGCCGTAGGCGGTGCGCCGCATCTGGAAAAACAGCTTGAGGGAGTGGATCAATAGGTAGGCCATCAGGGCGATGTAGAGCGAGAGTCCGACCAGCCCCATCTCGGCCAAAAAGCGCAGCGGGGTGCTGTGCACCTCGTGGCCGGTGGGGGAGTAGCGCGATTTGGCGAAACCGCCCCAGCCGATGCCGAAAACCGGTCGCTCGCGATAGGCCATCATCACACCCTGCCGTTGGAGGACGAAGAAACTGTCGTCTTCGGCCAGTTGCTCCTCCTTGGCGAAAGCCTGCTCCAGGCGCTGACCGATCATCCCCACCCGTTCCTGAAAGAAGGCCGCCTGCGGTACGTAGATGGCGCCGACGGTGTAGAAGGCGGCGAGGAATCCCAGGGCCACGGCGCCGGAGCGGATGAGGGTCAGGCGCTTGCCCCGGTGGGTGAGAAGGAAACCGACCGCCAGTCCGAACAGGCCGACGATGAGCGAAAGGTAAACGGAGCGCCGACCGGAGACGGCGACGCCGTAGAGGGCCAGGCACAGGGCGCCGTTCGACAGCAGGCGGTTGAGCTTTCCGATGTTGGGCTGAATGGTGTAGAGCAGGACCAGCCAGAAGCCGGAGAGCATGTAGCTGCCCATGTGGGCGCGGTTGCGGAACGGGCCGGCGGCCTGGAAATCCCCCCCCGCCTGCACGCCGGACCAGATCACCCACGGTCCGACGATCAGGAGCGACAGGGCGATCAGCCGCAGAACGTAGGCCGGGTGGACCTGATACTGCAGGATCAGGTTGTAGACCGCGACGAGAAACAGCAGCAAGAACACCAGGATGCCCGTCTGGACCAGCCCCATGCGGGCGTGACTCGGCGGCAGCCAGGTCTGGGAGACGGCGGCCAACAGAACCAGGGCGGCGACGATTTTGGTGATGGTGTGGAGGCGCAACGGAATCTCCGGCCGGCGGTAGACCGCCAGGAAGGAGACGATGATCAGGCCGCCGAGGATCTCGAAGGGTCCGATGTTGTTGCGCACTCCGGGAATGAACTTCACCTGGGTCAGGAAGGCCGAGAAAATGAACACTGGCAACAGCAGCGCCATCGCTTTCGGGAGCCGCGAAATGCGGTCGTCCGGCAGGGAATGGACCGCCGATTCAGCCACTCTGGGCTACCTTTCGGTCCTCGGCGCCGGTCGCCGACAGCAGTCCGGCGATGCACCGAACCACCTGCTCGGCGGCCGTGCCGCGGTGGGACAGCGCGCGGTCCAGGTAGGCGCGCACCTTGGCCTCGTCCGGATCGCCGGGAGCGATCAGCCGTTCGATCTGCTCGGTCAGCGGGGCGCTCGCCGTCGACGAACTCCAGGTCAACCCTCGGGCGGCACCGCTCGAAACATAGTCGAAGACGAAGCCGCGGCCGGGAATCTCCAGCACGCCGAGAGGGCAGCCGAGGAGCAGCGCTTCCAGTCCGACTGTGGAGGCGAGCACCACCGCCGCCCGGGCGCGGCCCAGAAGATCGTGGAGCGGTTCTTCCGAATGGACCTCGACCGACCGCAGTCGGCTCAGCCGGCGGCGCACCGCGGCGGCGTCTTCGCGCGGGTGCAGGCGGACGATCAGGGACAGGTCCCCTTCCGCCAACACCGGCTCCGCGGCTCGGGCGAAGCCTTCGAGCAGGTCGAGCTTTTCGTCGTGGTCGCAGAACCCCTGGTCGTCGATCGGATTGGACAGCAACACCAGCGGACCGCCGCCGCGCTCTGCCGCCGCCGGACGGTTCGCCAGGTTGTCAAAGCGTGGACTGCCGGTGAGGTGGATGCTCTCCGGCGGCGCGCCCCGCTCGGCGAAGTACTCGCCGCTCGATGGACCCCAGGCGGCGATGGCGTTCGCTCCGCCGCGGCCGTAAGCATCGACGTCGCGGGTGCCCGGCAGCGGGAAGCGGATCCCCTCCTGCAGCAGCAAGAAGGGCAGGCCCCGGCGCCGGAGCAGGGCGGCGATGAGGTCGTAGGGGTAGGCGGCGTCGTTGGGCAGTACCACCAGGTCTGGGCGCTCTCGCAGGGCGGCGCGCAGCGGGCCGGCGAGGAGTAGCCGCCAGGCCGCTTGCCGCAGCCGGCCGGAACTCCGCCCGGCTGGAGAGGACAGCCCACCTTCGCCGGCGGACCGGGCTCGTCGCGCCCCCGGTAGGGCGAGAGACGGGGAGCGGAAGCGAAAGGGGATCAGCCGGCGCAGGGTGACATCTTGGAGGCCTTGCGGCGAGCGCAGTCCTCGAAATTCGCACAGCGACAGGACCCGGCAGCGGTGCCCCTGTCGGGTCAACCGCTCGATCACCGGCCGGCTCATCGCCAGGTGGTGACCGGGGTTCGAGATCAGGAAATCAACGCGCCCCACCGAGCGCCTCCAACCGCTGGTCGATGGCCCGGCCCACCCGCTCACTGTTGCGCACCACGTACTCGATCTCGTCGAGAGGGGTGGGGGAGTCCTTCTCGCCGTGCAGCCAGCCGGCGTAATGCTGGATCAATTTGAAGTGCGGGGAAGCGCCGCGCAGGCGCTCCGTGAAGTAGGCCATGCGGTCCGGCACTGACTGGAGGAGGTCCGAGCCGGCGTCGAGCAGAGAATTGCCGGCGGCCCGCCGCCAGGAAGCATCGCCGTGGGCGTGGATCGAAGCCGAGTCGCCCAGAATGTCGAGGTAGATGATGCCCTCCTCGCCGTGCAGCGAAAGGGAACGGTGGTTGATGCGGCAGTTGGCCGAGTAGTGGACCGTCGCCATGGCGCCGTCGCCGGCGAAGGTGAGCTGGACTTCATCCGCCGGTGCCCCCGCCGGCGCTCCGTTCGAGGAGAGGGCTTCGACGTGGGTGAGATCCAGGGCGCCGATGAAACTGTGGATCAGGTACAGCTCGTGGGGCAGCGTTTCGAACCAGCGGCCGCCGGGCAGCCGGTGGGACCAGTGCCGGTCCCCCACCAGCATCCGGTCGCCCTGGGGGCTGGTGAGAAAGCGCCGGGTGAGGCGCAGGACGCGTCCGATGCGCCCTTTCGCCACCCACTTCTTGGCGAGCTGCACGCTTCGGGCGAACTGTAGGTTGTGGAGCACTCCGAGCTTGCCCGGCGAAGCCTCGAACAGGGGTTTCAGCTCATCCCATTCGGCGGCCCAGATCACCACCGGTTTCTCCACCAGGATGTGCAACCGGCGCTCGGCGGCCTGGCGGAGCAGACCCGCGTGGGTCGCCGGCGGGGTGCAGATGTCGACCACCTGCACGGCGTCGAGCATCGCGTCGAGGTCGTCGTAGACCCGATCGATGCCGAAGCGCTCGGCACGCCGCTGGGCGGACTCCCGGTCGAGATCGAAAATGCCGGTCACCCGGCAACCGCGGGCCCGTTGCCACGCTTTGAGATGGGTCTCGGAAATGTGGCCGGCGCCGATCAGGCCGACATCGAACTCAGACATGGTGGGTCATGGCGATTCGGTGGTCCCTGGCGGCACTCATCGGCCCGCCGCTTTCTCGATGGTTTGGGAGTAGCGCCGGAGCGCCGATTCCAGACTGAATTGTCGCACGTCCTCGCGCCCCTGAGCGGCCAGACGGCTGCGGAGGTCCGGATCGGCCAACAGTCGGCCCATGCGGTCCGCCAGGGCGTCGACGTCGCCCACCGTTACCAGGAAGCCACTTTCACCGTCGGTGATCACCTCCGAAGGACCGGTGGGGCAGTCGGTGGAGACCGCCGCGGCACCGCAGGCCATCGCCTGGATCAGTACTCCCGGCAACCCTTCGAAGCGCGAGCTGAGGACGAAGACCTGCGCCCGGGCCATCCAACGAAAGGGGTTCGAATCGAAGCCCGGCAGGGCCACCCGGCCGCTGAGATCGAGGCGATCGATCTCCCGCTCGAGGTCACCGCGCTCCGGGCCCTCGCCGAGGATCACCAGCCGCGCATCGGTGCCCTCGGATAGGCGCGCGAAGGCGCGGATCAGGGTGAGTTGATCCTTCGTCGGCACCAGGCGGCCGGCACTCAGGATCAAGGGCCGACGATCTTCGGCTTCGGGGCCGTCGAGGGGTACGGCGGCTTGCGCCGCGATCTCCGGCGTGATCACCGGGTTGTAGACCACGTCGACGCGCCCTCCCTCGACTCCGAGGAGGTGGACGAGATCCTCCGCTACCCCGCCGGAGACCGCCGCCAGGCGATCGGCCCGCCGGTAGAGGCGGCGTTTGAGGGCGACCAGACTGCGGTTCTTCCAACCGGGACGGTCATCGCGTCGCAGGGTGGAGCGCTCGGACAGCAGCAGCCGGCAGGGGCGGCGGCGCAGAGCGTGAGCCAGGGCGGCCACCAGATTGGTTCCGCTAGAGGTCGAGAAGAGAATTTCGGGAGGCCGTCTCAGCAGGCGGACGAGAGGTCCGACGGCGTTCACCAGCCGCTGGACGCCGAGGCTGTGGACCGGCACGTCATCCGGCAAGTCGTCGAGGAAGGGTCCTTCGGCCTTCATCAATACCAGCGTGGGCCGAAAGCGTTTGCGGTCGAGGTGCTGGAGGAGTGTTCGGGTCACCCGGTCGGCGCCGCCGTGACCCATGGTGGGACGCAGCACCCAGACCTCGATCGGCCGCTCCCGTGAGGTCGCTTCAGAGGCCATCGAGTAGGTAGGAGTCGCTCATCGCGCCGTCCGTTCCGGTTCGGCGGCGATCACGAAGGGCCGCAGGCCGGTCAGGTCGGACACCGTGGGGATGTCGCGGTCCTCGAAGACCGTCCCGATCTCGCGGCCGACGAAGGGAACTCCCGCCGCTTCGGCGGCGTCGAGGTCGCTCATTCCGTCGCCCACCATCAGCGTTTCCGCGGCAGCCCAGCCGTGGCGACCGAGCACGTCCAGGAGAATCTCGGTCTTGCCGCGGGGCGCGCCGTGGACTTCGCGGAAGAAGCGGCGGAGGCCGCGACGGTCGACGATCTGCTGCAGTTCCTCATCGGGCGTTCCGGAGGCGACGAAGAGCGGCGTGGTGGGCACCAGGTCCTCCAGCAGATCCTGGGCTCCGGGAACCAGTGGGCAGGCCAGCACCTGCTCGAAGACCATCGCCGAGTAGCGTTCTCCGAGGTGCCGGGAGGTGGCCTCGTCGAGGGGCTCCCGGAACAGCTTCCGGTAGATCCAGTCGAACTTTCGGTAGCGGGAGAAGCCGACGTTTTCCTGATGGTGGCGGAGGATCGCTTCCCGGTGCTCCGGCCGGTCGGCGAAGAGCGCCGCGAAGGCGCGGGTCTTGATCTCCGTCGATTCGAGGATCACCCCGTCGAAATCGAAGATCACCGCCCGCGGCCTGGCGCTCCCCTCGGTCACAGTTCGCGGATACCCGGCAGGTGAGTAAGCCACCACTCGGCGACGGACAGATCGAGGTGGGTGTGGACGTCGCGCCCGGTCACCCAGTTGCGCACGATCGGCTTCGAGCGCTCACCCATCCACCACCACGGGTTGGGGCCATCGCGGCGCTCGACGCACTCCTTGCGGAAGGCCCACACCCCCTGGTCGTAGTAGAAGGCGCGGGGATAGCTCTGGCGCTCGGTGGAGACTTCGCGCTCGCCGCCGTAGGGCTTCAACAGACCGTCCTCGATTTCCATCGCCCGCAGCGGATGGTCGTCCGCCGCCTCCCACACGGTCATCACCGAGTCGAGGGACGGATCGTCGTCGAGTTCCTCGAGGCAGCGGTCGATCAGCGCCCCGTCTACCATCACCGTGTTGCCCAGCAGTAGAACGACGTTTTCGAGCTCCGGGTGGCGCTCATCCACCCAGCGGACGGCGTGCTGGATGACATCGCCGTGGTTGACCGTATCGCCGCCCAGTTCGTCCGGGCGCCAGATCACCTCGCAGCCGAGGTCTTCGGTCGCCTTGGCGATGCTCTCGCCGTCCGTCGAGTTGAACACCCGATCGATGCGCTCGGCGTCGAGGGCCGCCTGGAGCGGAAAGGCCACCAGCGGCCTGCCGGCCAGCGGATGGACGTTCTTGTCGCGGATCGACTTGCTGCCGGCGCGGGCGGTGATGATGGCGGCGTTCACGGTGTCTCATCTCCTTCGTGGTCCGTTGTTTCGCGATCGAGGGACTCGAGGAGCTGCAGGATCCCCTGGCCCATGTCGACGGTGAGATTCGAGGTCAGTTTGCGACCCGGACGGGGGCCGTAGGCGTAAGGGGTCACCCGGTAGTGACCGTCGCCCTCGCCGCCTTGGTACTCGATGTCGAGGGGACGGCCGAGAATCTCCGAAAACATCGTGAAGAGATCCTCTAGCCGAGTCGAGGCGTTGCCGGTGAGCACCAGGTGTTGATTCTCGTGGGCGGCGTCGAGGGCGTCAACGGACAGCCGCGCGGCGTCTGCGACATGGATGTACTCGCGGCGATCGTCCGGCCGGCCGGCGTGCTGGATCTTGCTTTCGCGAGCCGCCTGCCGCAACAGCCGATAAAAGCCGTTGGTCTGATCCGCCCGCGGGCCGTAGAGGCTGCCGTAGCGCAGGATGGTGTAGGGCAGGCCGTGTTGCCGTTCGAACTCCTCGATGAACGATTCACAGGCCTGTTTCGAGCAGCGGTAGAAGCCGCCGGCGCGGCTGTAGACGTACACCGTGCTGGCGAAGACGAAACGCCGCGCTCCGACGGCGCGAGCCGCCTCCAGGGCGTGCAGGGTGCCCAAGACGTTGAGGCGCGCCGCATCGAGGGGACGCGACCGGGCGTCGTTCAGGTCCGCCATGGCCGCCAAATGGAAGACCGCGTCGGCACCGGCGAAGGCCGGCACCATGGCCTCGAGGTCGAGCAGATCGCCGACCACCATCCTCTGGTCCTCGCGCAGGTAGGGCGACTCGTGCCGGTCGAAGATCTTGACCCTGCAGCCGCGCTCGCTCAGGGTGTCGGCGATGTGGCTACCGAGGAAACCGGAGCCGCCGGTGACGACGACGTTCTCGAAGCGTTCGTTCATGCGCCATCCTCCCGGGCGAAATGGCGGATCACCGTTGCCGTGGCTTGCGCTTCCATCCGCACCCGGCTCTCGGCCGCATAGGAGCCGATGTGGGGGGTGAGGACGACGGAATCGAATTCCACCAGGGGACCTTCGTAGGGCTCGTTTTCGAACACGTCCAGATAGGCACCCCCCAGGCGGCCGGCGCGCAGCGCATCGGCCAGGGCTGCCTCGTCCACCACTCCACCGCGAGCGACGTTCACCAGCACCGCTCCTTCCTTCATTCGCGCGATGCGATCGCCGCCGAGCAGCGGTCCGCCGTCGTTCGAGGAAACGTGCAGGCTGACCACGTCTGACCGCGCCAGGAGGGAATCGAGATCCAGCCAGGAGACGTCGGTAAGGGACGGATCCGGACGGAGGTCGTAGGCCAGCACCGAAGCGCCGAAGGGCCGCAGCAGTTCGCGCAAGGCTCGGCCGACGCGGCCCATGCCCACGATGCCGACGGTCTTGCCGGCGAGCAGCCGTCCCATCGGTTTGTCCCAGCGGCCGTCGCGCACCTGGCGATCCGCCCAGGAGAGGCGCCGCAGGACGTCGAGCAGGCCGGCGAGGGTGAGTTCCGCCACCGCCGGCACGTGGGCGTCGGGAGTATTGTGAACGGCAATGCCACGGCGGCGGGCGGCGTCCAGGTCGACGTTGTCGAGGCCGGTGCCGACGCGCGAGATGACCCGCAGCTTGGGGGCGGCTTCGAGCACGCCGTCGTCGAGCCATTCGGTGCCGGCGATCAGCGCGTCGGCGTCGGCGAGGAAGGTGCGCGACTCGTCCGGCGTCAGCTTGCGGCCGTGGGGATTGCCCTTCACAGCAAAGCCCGCCGCCTTCAGGGCCGCCAGGGGCTCCGCGGAAATTTGGCCGAAGGACGAGGTGGAGATGGCGACGGTGGGCATCGGGTCAGGCCTTGACGACCTTGTCGTCCGGCGTCCGGTAGATGCCGCGGGTGTCGACGATCAGCGGCGCGTGGCGGTGCACCCGTTGCCAGTCGATGGCGTCGTGGTCCGTCACCACCAGCACCGCGTCCTGGGCCGCCAGGTTCTCGGCGGTGAGCGGCACAGAGTGCATCGGGGGCAATTCCGACCAGGTGCGCATCGCCGGCGCCTCGGCGATCAGCGGGTCGTGGTAGGACACCTCGGCACCGAGATCGAGCAGCCGGTCGATCAGCTCGAAGGCCGGGCTCTCGCGCGGGTCGGCGACGTTCTTCTTGTAGGCGATGCCCAGGACCAGGATCTTGCTGCCGCGCACCGCCCGGCTGCGGCCGTTCAGGGCTCGCTGGAGCTTCTCGATGACGTAGCCGGTCATGGTGACGTTGACCTCGCCGGCCAGCTCGATGAAGCGCGGCGGCGCGCCGGATTCCCGCGCTTTCCAGGACAGGTAGAACGGGTCGAGCGGGATGCAGTGGCCGCCCCAGCCGGGTCCCGGGTTGAAGCGCATGAAGCCGAAGGGCTTGGTCGAAGCGGCGTCGAGCACCTCCCAGATGTCGATGCCCATGCGGTCGTAGACGATCTTCAGTTCGTTGACCAGGGCGATGTTGACCGCCCGGAAGATGTTCTCCGTCAGCTTGGTCGCCTCCGCCGCGCGGGCGGAGGACACCCGCACCGTGCTCGGTACGATCTGGTCGTAGAGCGCCTGGGTGAGGTCCGCGGATCGCTCGTCCACGCCGCCGACCACCTTGGGGATGGTGGTGGTGGAGTGGGTGGTGTTGCCCGGATCCTCGCGCTCCGGTGAATAGCCGAGGAAGAAGTCCTCGCCGCAGGCGAGGCCACCGCCTTCGAGCATCGAACGCAGTAGCTCTTCGGTGGTGCCCGGATAGGTGGTCGATTCGAGCACCACCAGTTGCCCCGGCCTTAAGCGTTCGACAATGCGCTGGGCGGTGGCGACGATGTAGCTCATATCCGGCTCGCGCTGGGCGGTGAGCGGGGTGGGCACGCAGATCAGCAGCACGTCCGGTTCGCCGAGGCGCCCGAAATCCGCCGTCGCCGCCAGGGCGCCGCCCTCGACCAGCGGCCGGATGCGCGATGCCGGACACTGCTGGATGTAGGTCTCGCCGTTCTCCAGGGTCGTGACCTTGGACTGGTCGACATCGAACCCCAGGGTGCGAAAGCCGCGCTCGGCGAGGGAGAGGATGAGCGGCAACCCGACATAGCCGAGGCCGATCACCCCGACCAAGGCCTGCCGGTCGGTGATCTCCTGACGCAGATGGGCGACGCGATCCGCCGCCGAACTCGAGGTATTCGACATAGTTTTTCCCGAGGAACTGGAGTTGTTTCGCCGGGCGGATCGCCGACAAGAAAACGCCCGCGGGCCGGCCTTCCGGCGCGCGGGCGATCTTACCGCGCCGAGCGGCCGGATGGGGCCGCTGGCGGTCCTAACCAATCACCGTCGGTTCAACGTTACCGTCTGTTCAACTTTACAGTCCGTTCGGCAGCGTCGGCGAAGGATCCGGGTCGTCTTGAATGACGATGGTGGTGATGCCGCCGATGCCCGCCAGGGTCGCCGGCACCAAGAAGTCCTCCTTCAAGAGGAAAGCCACCACACAAGAACGGCAAACCTCGTCGGCGCGCGGAATCCACTGATCGTTGACCCGCGTGACGATACCGTCACAGAGCCAGTGGAAAACCTTCTTGCCCTCTTGCCAGGGGGCGGTCTCGCCGACCGTCAGGTTCAACGCCTCGCCGGCCTGGCGCGCCGTCAGGGTGACTTCGCAGTCTTCCTTGACCTCCGTCGAACGCATCGCCGACTGGGCGATCTCGTTGTTCTCGGCGTCGAAGACGGCGACGAAATACTCGACCGGCTCGTTCTCCAACCCTTCGAGCCAGGTCTGAAGCGTTTCGTTGTCCAGGTCATTCATCCAGGCGCGATCTTCCGGCTCACCGCCGACAGAGGCGCGCTCGCGAATGATCTCGTCGTCCAGATCGTCGTTGGGGTCGCGGTCTTGGGAGGCTTCCTTGGCCTTCCACCAGGCGGCCCAGAGCTCGTCGTCCTCGACGTCGTCCGGCGGATTTTCCAGCTCTTTGCGCTCCGGGTTGCGGTCTTCCGGCCGTGGCAGCACCGCCCAGTAGCCGTCCGGCCCCGGATGCATCTGCACCCAGTAGAAGTCCTCGACTTCTTGGTGCATGCGCCGGAAGTACAGCCGCACCGTCGTGCCGGGCTGGTCGCCGTCAACGGTGGCCTGAACCGGGGTGTTGCGTGCCACCGGTACACACTCCAGCTGCTCGACGCTGGCGGTCTGCGCCGCTGCTCCCAACGAGAGGGACACCAGCAAAATCCCGGTCAGAACCGAGAGTTGGATTTTTCTCATTATCGTAGTCTCCTGGCGTTCACCTCCGGTTATACCGGTCTCTAGCGGGCTCGTCAACATTATCGGGACTTTGGTATTCCTTCTGGTTCGAAGGGTGTAGGCACATATCTATTCCGTTTTCAGGCCTTCTTTCGGCGCTTCGAAGGATCTTTCGACTCGGCTGGGTTCTCTTTCCCCTCGTGCCCCATCAAGGAGCGTTGGCTCCTAGGATCCTCTCGATGTAGGACTCGACAAAGGGAGAGCGTTTCAACAGCGGGAGCGCCAGCCGCAGGGATTCCTCGGCCGCCTGATCGTCCCCGGTTTCGTGATACGCGACGGCCGCATAGAAGGCGATGCCGGGCCGATTCGCCGGAATGTCACCGCCACGCCGGAAGTAGCGCGCCGATTCCGACCAACGGGACGCTCGGTAGTAGATCTCCGCCGCCTGCAGCTGTAGGTCCCGGTGGTCCGGGTAGCGGTCCGCCAGGTCGGCCGCCAGGGCCGCCGGTCGGTCGAGGTCGCCGGAGGTACGGGCGCCGCTGAGCAGCGTCTGGATCCGTGCCTGAACGGATTCGTCTTCGGGGCTCAGTCGCGGCGGTGTTGGCTGCGGAGTCTCTTCCGCAATGGCCGGCGGTGGGGTGTCCTCCTGGACTGGGTTTTCCGCCGCCGCTTGATCCACGGCTGCGCCGGGCGCCGGTGCCGTTTCTTTCAGGTTGCGGTCGATGCGCCGCCGCAGCCGGCTGAAGGAGCGGTCGCCGCTCAACGAGGTGGGCAAGGCGCCCAGGGCGGCCGACGCCTCCTGCCAGCGTTCGAGGGAGGCCAGGCAATCCACCTGCGCAAAGGCGATCGGCAGATCGACCCGCGCCCGCTCGCAGCGCGCCAAGTCGGTCACCGCCGCCGGGCAGTTCTGGAGTCGCGAGTAGGCGATCCCCCGGGCGCACAGGGCTCCCTGGTCGGCGGGTTCTCGTTCGAGGATCGTGCCGGTCAGTTCAACCGTTCGCTGTGGACGCTTCTGTTCCAGTTCGAGGCGCGCCAACAACAGCGGCCAGCGGTTCGACTCGGGCTCCTCGGAGATCAATTGTTCGAGGCGTTCGCGGCGCGGGCGGGGCGGCAGGGAATCGAGGTCCGCCGCCAGCCGTTCGCGCACCAGGTCGGCGAAGCTCGGAAAGCGGCGCAGGGTGTCGATCGGTACCCGGTTCGCCACCAGGTCCTCGAAGGCCTGGCGGAGGTCTGGATCGTGCTCAGCCTGGCTGTACCAGCTCAGGCGCTGCTCGACGTCCGTGAGGCGCTCGAAGGTTGCGTCGAAGGCCGCGCTGTCGCCGAGGTCCGCCTGAGCCTGGGCGAGGCGCATCAGGCTCTCGACCAGCAGGTCCCGATCGGTCAGAAACCCGAAGGCTGCGAGGCGCAGGTGCCGCGCGGCTTCTTCCGGCTGGCCGCGCTCCAGGGCGCGGGTACCCTCGCGCAGCCGCTGTTCATAGAACGGGTCGGCGCCGAAGGCCGGCGAGACCAGTCCAATACCCAGAGAAAGACTCAGCAGTGCAGATGCGAGGAGGCCTGCCGAGAGGCGCCGAAGGTTCATTGGGAAAACCTCGCGGAAACCGGCAGCGGGCGATTCTCCACCACCGCCAGAGGATTGATCTCGGTCAAGTCCCGGGCGAGCGACTCGCCCCAGGTGCTGGCGATCGCCCGCCGCGCGCCGGAAAGCCCCGGCGGCCGCCACTCGATGCCGTGAGCGTCGCTCGCCACGAACTGCACCAAGCCCTGATCGATCATCCGCGTGCAGCGTTCGCGAGCCGAGCGACCGACTTGCCCGGTCAAGCACATGGCGGTGATCTGGAAGGAGGCACCCATTGCCTGTAGCCGGTGCATCAAGGGAAGATCGTCGCGTAAAGCGGGGATGAACTCCGGATGGGCAAAAATCGGCCGCCAGCCTTCCAGCACCAGCTCGTGGGTCAGCCCCTCGGCATCCTGCCGCGGGTCGTGGCGGTCGAGTTCCAGCAGCAGGTACCGGGAGCCGGCCAGGGGCAGCAGGTCGACGGCCCCGGGATCGGCCAACTCGTCGAGCAACTCATCGTTCACCCGGATTTCTCCGCCGGGCAGCAAGCGCGGGGTTCGGCCCACCTCTTCCTGCAGCTTCGCTCGCCGGCGATGGAGCCACTCCGCATCGTCGTTCGCCCAGTGCGGTGACCGCTGGTGCGGGGTGGTGACCATCACCTCAACGCCGTCGGCGGCCGCCAGGCGGCACATCTCGAGCGCTTCTCGGAGATCTTCGGCACCGTCGTCGACGCCGGGCAGTACGTGCGAATGGATGTCGATCATGCCGCGGAGGTGGCGTCTTCTTCACCGTAGGGTGCCACGTATCCTTCGTAGCGCCGGCCGTAGCGGGCGCCGCCGGCCCGGTGGCAGTTGAGCACCGCCCCGAGAATGCGAACTTCCGCCCGCAACAGGCGGTCGCGGCAGGCCCGGACCTCCTCGCGCGGCACCTTGCCGGCGCGGAAGCAGAGCACAGCGCCGTCGGCCAGCGAGGCGGCGACGGTGGCGTCCGTCACGGCGAGGGCCGGAGGGGTATCGATCAGGATGAAGTCGAACTGTTCACGGGCTTGCTGGATCAAGGTGCGCATCCTGTCCGAAGCCAGCAGTTCCGAGGGGTTGGGTGGCGTCGGACCGGCCGGTGCGACGAACAGGTTGGGTACCACCGTGCGGAAGACGATCTCCTCGATGGTGGAGCTGCCGGTCAGGTAACTGACCAGCCCTTCGCGGTTCGATAGGCCGAAGACCTGGTGCTGGCGCGGCTTGCGCAGGTCGCCGTCGAGCAGCAGCACCCGCCGCCCGAGCTGAGCGAGGACGATGGCGAGGTTGCCGATGGTGACGGTCTTGCCCTCGCCGGCCTCGGCGGAGGTGATGGCGAGCACCTGTAGCTTTTCGGCCGACGACAGGAGCACCGACGTCCGGAAAGAGCGATAGGCCTCGGAGATGAGCTGCTTGGGCTGCTGGTGCGGAGCGAGTTCCACCTGAATGGGCTGCGGCCGCTTCTTGCGGTCGGCCCAGCGAGCCCCCTGCTTGCCATCCTTGCCCCTGCTGTCTCGAGACGTGCCGTAGCCGTAGCCGTAGCCGTAGCCGTAGCTTCTGGCCGACTCCGAAACATCCGGAATGACCGCCAGCACCGGTAGCCCGAACACCGCTTCGAGTTCCCCCACGGTGTTGATGGAGCGGTCGAGATACTCGAGCAGGAAGGCGAAACCGATGCCGAGGAGAAAGCCGCCGAAGATACCCATGGCGAGGCTGCGCGACAGGCTGGGGCGGAATTTCCCGCTCGGTACCAATGCCTGTTCGATCAGATGGACATTGGTGCTGCCCTGCGGCACCTCGCCGTCGTCGAACACCGAGGCCGAGGGATCGGAGGTGATCGCCATGGCCGTTTCGGACTGCTTGCGGAGCAGATCGTCCAAGAGCTGACGGCGAGTTTCGATCTCGGTGCGTAGGTTGTTGGCGCCGACCGCCGCCAGGTTCTGGGCCTGAGCGGTACCGCGCGCCCGATTGATTTCGCTGGAAAGCTTGCTCTCCTGCCGGCGCAGGGTCTGCAACTCCGAGAGGGCCGCCTGGATCGCCGCGTCGGCTTCGCGCCGGATCACCCCGTCGAGGTACTGTCGGTCTTTCTCGATCTCGTCCCGGAGTTCCACTAGCGGTGGCCAGTCGGGCTTGAACTTCTGCCGCTGGGTATCGTACTCGCGTTCTTTGGCGGCAAGATCCTTGCGCAGGCTGCTGACCAGGCCGCTCGATTGTGTGTCCGCCACCGTCTCTTTGGGGGAGGAATTGAGCTCTTCGTAGCGAGACTGCTGTTCGATGCGGTCGCGCACCACCCCCATGTACTCCTCGTTGAGGGCGGTCAACCGCTGCTGCGTCACGCCGGATTGCGAGTCGCTGGCGATGATGCCCTGCTCCTCGTTGACCGTCTGCAGTTCCTTCTCCCGCTCGTTGATCTCTGCTTTCAGAGACTCGATTTGCTGATCCAGGAAACTCGTCGCCCGGGAGACGTTGCGCGATGCGTTCTGCAGGCTGCGGTCAATGAAGGTGAGGGCGAAGCCGTTGACCACCCGAGCTGCGAACACCGGGTCGTTTGCCACGTAGCTCATTTCGACGAGCTGGGTTCCCCGCTGGGGGGAGACCGTCAAGCCGCCGAGCAGGCGGTTGGCGTAGCGGCCGATCACCTCCCGGTCATGGTACGCGCTGGGGCGACCGGTAGCGGAATCCTCGACGGTAGTCGACACCTCGCCGACGAAGGCCGGGTCGTCCAGCAGGTCCAGCTTGTCGATCACCTCTTCCGCCAACCCGCGGCTCTGCAGCAGGGCGTACTGGGTCGGGTAGTACTCCATGTTCCACCAGTTCTCGAGCCAAGGAGTCTGACTGCTGGCGAAGGGGGTGAGGCTGCGGCGCTCGATCTGAATCACCGCTTCGGCACGGTAGGCCGGCGGCGTCAGCTTGTACTTGACGACGGCGACGGCGGTCACCGCCAGCAAGATGCCGAGAATCAGCTTCCAGCGCTGGAGCAACCGACGTAGGAGATCTTGCAGGTCGAAGCCGCCGACGGCCGCTCCGGCGATGGCGGGACCCTCTGCGCCGGGCGGGCCGCTGATGGCGGCCGGCTCGGCGGCCGGTGAAGCCGCGGGACCCTGGCCGGACGAGTCGAGATCGTAGATCTCGGGTGAACTCAAAAGAACGACTCCTTGACGTAGATGATGTCGCCGGGCAGCAGCTCGGGATCGGGCTCCTGGCCGCCGAGCACCCGCTTGTAATGTACTTCGATCTCCTGTTGTCCGCCACCGGCGGTACGCCGCCGGATCTGAATACGCGGCGACGCCCGGTCCGTCAGGCCGCCGACCTGGGCGATGGCCGACAACAGCGTCGGCCGCGCGGTACTCGGGATGTCCAGGGCGCCGGGATTGGCGACCTCGCCGAGAAAGTAGATCTGCGCCTCGACCTCGCGGTCAACGTTGATCAGGTCGCCGGCGTAGAGCGGCAAATTGACCGTCGGATCGGCTCGCCCCAGCAGGTCTCGCACCCGGATGGTGATCTGGTCCGTCAATCCGTTCTCGGCGCGTCGCAGAACGTTGATCGAATCGCCGTGCCCCTCCGCCAGGCCGCCCGCCGCGGCCACCGCTTCGAGCAGGGTCCACTGGCCAGAGAACTCCAGGTCCCCAGGCCGGCTGACGGCGCCGAGAATCGAGATCGGCCGGGATCGCGCTTCCAGCAGGTCCACGGTGACCGTCGCCTGCTCGACATAGTCTTTTTCGAGCAGCCGCTGGAGCTCGTCGATGAGCTGCCTCTGGGTGTAGCCGGCCACCGGCACCTCGCCGATGATCGGCAGGCTGACGGTGCCGTCCTCGGAGACCCGCTGCTCGGTGTCCAGGTCCGGCACCTGGAGAACCTTGATCTGCAATAGGTCCCGCGGTCCGATGCGGTAATCGGACGCCTGCTGTGCTTCCACTCCCAGGGAAGTGAGAAAGACAGTTGCGAATAGGGTTGAAAGGGCTACAAATCGCCGCATTTTCAGGATTTTAGCCTAATTCGTCGAGGGCTACCAAGAGTCGCCTTCCCGCCTTGTCTTTCGGCGTCGGCAGCGGTGTCGTACCAACACTCTGATTTGAGACCGCTTAGCCGCTACCTCCAGAGCAGGCGATTGGTGGATAGGGAGACATTGGTGCGCACCGCAAAGACGTCGCGGTCGGCGCCGGGGAGGGAGGATTCATAGGTGCTGTCCTCCACCCGCACGGTCATCGAGAGCGACTCGGTCAGGTCGAATTGGAGCTGAGCGCCGAGGGATTCGAAGTCATCGGTGCGTTCCGGTGTCGTCGGGAGGACGCGGTTGTAGCGGTTGTCGCCGCGGTCGGCAAAGACCTCGAAGAAGGTCCGCCGCCCCCACTCGCTGCCCAGACCCATGCCGTACCGCCGCTGTTCGAAGAACGAGTACTCGTCGAGGAGCGAGAGGATCGGCGTGGTAGTGGCGTAGGCGCGGAGTTCGAGGCGCCAGCCGATCTTCATCTGCCCGTGGAGGTGGCCGGCTACTTCGTCATAGGTGCCGAAGCGGGAGGATCCGGTGCCGGAAAGATCGCGCAGCACGACCTCGGCACCGAACCGGCTACGGCCGCCCTCGAAGTCGAGCTCCAGGAAGGGCGAGGTGCCGGCATTCGAGAGATCGCGGGCGCTGGCGGTGGAATCCACCGTCAGGTCTTCGACGCCGATGGCGATGGTGCTGCGCTCCGTCGGCCGATACCTCAAGCCGCCGCGCAGCATCTCTTCGTCGCGGTCGAGGGCGTCGAAGTTTGGCGTGCGGTCATCGGCGAACTCGTCGCTCTGGTCGCGCGTGCGCCGGCCCTCGCCCTCGGCGAAGGCTTCGATCTTCTGGCTCAGGCGCAGGCCGAGATGGGCCCGAACGTGATCCTCTTCGAGCACCGTCGGCTGCGGAAACTCCGGGCTGAAGGTCCGTTGGGTTTCTTCCCGCCCGGCGGTCGCTTCCAGCCGCAGGCGATTGAAATAGCCGAAGAACCCCGCCCCGAAACGGCCGGCGAACTGGCGCCGCTCGGTCAAGTCCTGCCACCAGATGTAGCGTGGGGTGACGTCGAAGACCCAGGTGACCTTCGGTCCGGTCGGCAAGTAGCCGGTGAGGCCGGCTCCGACCACGGCGGTGAAGTCCGAGACGGATTCGTCCTCGCTGGTGGAGCCGGCGAAGACGTCGTCGACGTAGCCGAGCTGCGAAAGCCCGAACCAGGGCACCAGCCGCAGGGGACCGAGGCGCCAGCGCGCTTCGGCCATCTGTTCCTCGAGAATGGCCTGCGGGTCGACCACCCGAAAATCCGGCCCACCGGGGGGCGTATACTGTTGCATCTGGGCCGCGGCGGGAGGGGCCGACATCGAACCGACGGCGCCGGCCAGCAGGAGGCAGAACACGAAGGACCGTGCGCCTGGAAACTTCTTTCTGTTCAATCCCATGGAGGCCCTCCGAGGAAACGGCTGGATCTTGCCCGCGGCTCGCTCTTCATTCTGCACCCATGTCCGTCGTCACTGAGTCCGTCGTCCAGGGGCGTTTTTTCGCCTTTGGGCTTGCTCGATCGGGAGAGCGGTCCGGTCGATCGGGAACTTCCCGCTCCGGCCGCCCGACGGCGGCCCTCGCCGCAATGGGCGCTATCTTACGGCATTCTCAGAAAGGTCCCAGCGCCGCGGCCGCCGCCCTGCTGACCCTGCTCGTTTTCTGGGCTCCCCTGCCCTTCGGCAGCGCCGGTCCGGTGACCGGCTGGGCGCTGCGCTTGGGGGTCTGCCTGGTGGTTGTGCTCTCCGCCATCGGAGTCCGCTCGCTGCGCGGCCTCCATCACCTTCGACTGGCTCTGTGGGGATCGATCGGCCTAGCGGCGTTGGCCTTTCTCCAGTCCGTACCGCTACCTTTCGCAGTCGTTGAGATGCTCTCTCCGGTCCATGGTCGCCTTTTCGCCCAGGCCGGGGAGCTGTTGGGTGAGCCGGTGCGGGCGGCCCTTTCGCTGGCGCCGTCGGCGTCCCGCGGGGCGGCTATCGGTTGGGCCTTCGTCGCCCTCTACGCGATGGCCGGTGCCCTGGTCGGCCGTCGGCGCGGCCCGCGGCGGTGGCTGGGAGGGGCGCTGCTCTTTGCCGCCCTCTTCCAAGTGTTCTACGGCGCCAGCGGCTGGCTGTCCGGCGAGACGACCATCTGGGGTGTCCAGGCGCCGGCGACGGACCAGCGTCTCCGCGGCACCTTTGTCAACTCCGATCACCTGGCGACCTATCTGCAACTGGCCCAGGCGGTGACTTTCGCCTGGGGCTGGTGGGGACTGCGGCGGAGCCGGTGGGAGGTTTCCGCCGAGCGCCGCCTGGCTCTGGTGGCGCCGCCGATCCTGGCCGGTCTGACCCTTTTCGGAGGGTTGGTCGCCACCGGGTCCCGGGCAGGTTTGGTCGGGGCCGTGCTCGGCCTTGCCGCCCAGGGTGTGCTCCTGGCCGTTGCCGGCCGGCGTTTGCGCTGGGCGCCGGTGGGCCTCGGCGTCGGTGCCCTGGCCCTCGGCGCCGTCATCCTGCTCGGCGTCGGCCAAGGCCTCGGTCGGTTCCAGGCGACGACGGCGTACGAGCTTCTGACCGGCGCCCGGGCGCAGGCCTACCAGGCGTGCTGGGAACTCTGGTTGCGGTTCCCGATCTTCGGCTCCGGTGCGGGTACCTTCCGCGAGGCCTTCACCCTGGCGCAACCTTCGACTCTGCCGGGCACCTGGCTGCACGCCCACAGCGATCCCCTGGAGCTGTTGGTCACCCAAGGATTGATCGGCGCCCTGCTGCTCGGCCTGGTGCTCTTCGGCCTCGTCCGGCGTTTGCTGCGGGTGCTCAACCTAGGAGAACGCTCCGAGGATCGCGCTGCCGCCCTCGCCGCCCTGGGGGCATTGGTATCGTCAGCCGTCCACGAACTGTTCGATTTCGGTTTGACGGTTTCCGCCAACACCCTCACCATCGCTCTGCTGCTGGCCGTCGCGGCCGCCGCCCGCACCCGTCCGGCCGACTCCTGACTCTCGCCGTCCTTCGAAAGATCTCCCGATGTCTCTGCCGCGCCGCGCCTTCGGCCTCCTCAAGACCCTCTGGCACTTCGTCCGACCCTTTTGGAAGCTGGCGTTGGCAGCGGTGATTTTCAGTATGGTCGCCGCCCTGGTGGAGGGACTGGCGATGGTGGTGTTCGCCCTCGTCGCGCAGCTCTTGACGGGCAAGACCGTGGAGCAGGCGGCCGGCGATTTCGGGCGCCTGGGGGAGTGGGCGACGGAGCTTCTCGGCCATCTGCCGACGCAGCGCCTGGCGGTCACCCTGCTGCTGACGCTGGTCGGCCTGCAGCTCCTGCGCTCCGGCCTGCAGCTAGCCGGCAAATTCGCCTCGATCCGCATGCAGACCTGCATCGACGGCGGCACCCGCAAGGCGATCTTCAATCAGTTCATGCGCTTGAGCTTTTCTCAGCTTCGCGGCTATCGCACCGGCGAGATGACCAGCCTGATCGAGCACGTGATGTACCTCGGCATGGTGTTCTCCCGCACCAGCACCATCTTCAGCCAACTGGTGCTGAGCGCCGTCTATCTCGGGGTGCTGGCCTGGTTGTCCCTCAAGATGACCCTATGGGTGTTCCTGGCCGGCCTGGTGATCACCGGCTCGCTGCTCCACCTGGTGCGCCTGATCCGCCGCCAAGGGGCGCGATTCACCCGCGCCAGCGTCGCTCTGAGCGAAGACATCGTCGAGTTCCTGCACGGTCTGCGGGTGGTCCTCACCTACGCGCGGGAAGAGTTCGCCAGAAAGCGGGTGCACCAGATCGTCGACCGCGGCGTGGCGGCCCACCGCACGGGCCTCCATCTGCAGGCGGTGATCTCGCCGATCATGGACTCGCTCACCATCCTGGGAATCGCCGGCATTCTGATGCTGGGGATCTACCAGATGGACGGCATCGAGGGCTCGGGACTGGCCCGCCTACTGACCTTCCTGTTCGTGCTCTATCGGCTGATGCCGCGCATCCGCATCCTGAACGACAACTTCGGGCATGTGCTGGGATACCTGCCCTTCGTCGAGCGCATTTCGGCGATCCTCGACGACCAGGACAAGGACTTCAAGCGCTTGGGCGGCAGCCGGCCGGCGATCTTCGAGCGCACCATCGAGTTCCGCGACGTGACTTTTCAATATCCCGCGGCCGACCGGCCGGCGGTCGAGAACTTCAACCTCACCCTGCCCTCCGGCTCGATGGTCGCCCTCGTCGGACCGTCCGGGGGCGGCAAGTCGACGGTGGCGGACCTGTTGATCGGTCTCGTCCACCCCACTTCCGGTCAGATCCTGGTGGACGGGGTGGAGCTGCCGGAGGTCGATTGGCACCGCTGGCGGGAGGTTCTCGGAGTGGTCAGTCAGGACACCTTCGTGTTCTCTGCCTCGGTGGCCGAGAACGTCGCCTTCGGCGCCCTCGACGCCACCCGCGAACAGATCGAGCAGGCGAGCCGCGAGGCCGGAGTCCACGGCTTCACCATGGAGATGCCGGAGGGCTACGAAACGCTGGTCGGCAACCAGGGGGCGAGGCTCTCCGGCGGTCAGCGGCAGCGGTTGGGTATCGCCCGGGCGCTGGTGCGGCAACCGCGGCTCCTCATCCTGGACGAAGCCACCAGCAACCTGGACAGCCAGGCCGAGCACGAGATCCAGGAGGCGCTCCGCTCGGTCAGCCGCCAGCGCACTACCGTCGCCATCGCCCACCGCCTGTCCACGGTCTCCCACGCCGACCACATCCTGGTGATGGAAGGGGGCCGCATCGGCGAGCAGGGCACCCACGACGAGCTGATGGCCTTGGGTGGCCGCTACGCGGAGCTGTGGAAGCTACAGGTGCAGTCGGGGTAGGAGTCAGCCCAACCCCAGCTTCTTCTGCGCCGCCCGCAGGTATTGCTTCACCCGCACCCGCAGCCGCTCCACCCGGAAGCGCGCGGGGCTTATGGCGCCGGCGCGTAGGTTGAGGAACACCACGTCCTTATTCGGTGTCTTGAAGAGGATTTCGCCAAAGCCGAGGTCCTTGAGGCGGGTTTTCGCCCTCACCACATCTTCTTTCTGATCTAGTTCCGGCAGGAAGTCATGGAACTGGATGGTGATCTGGCGGATGGCCTGCAGGGTCGCGTCGGAGGTCGCTTCCAGCATCGGGATCTCGGCGCCCTCGATGTTGACCTTGAGAAGGTCCACCCGGCCGCCGCAGTGCCGGGCGATGACCTGCTCCAGGGTGAGAGCAGGTACCTCCACCTGCTCGCCGTCGGAGTTGGGGTGGCTGGCGAAGACGCTGTTGCCCAGCGGATTGTCCCCCAAGTGGAGGCGGATAGTGCCTTCCTGGTCCGCCACGGCGAGATGCAGTTTCGTCACCCGCTCGGAGCTGTACAGTTGCTCGAACATTTGTGGATTGGCCTCGACCGCGATCACCCGGGCGCCGGTGCGCTCACTGAGCTCCCGGGCGAAGCCCCCCTCGTAGGCGCCGAGGTCCAGGACCGAGGCCTCCGGATCCACCAGATCCAGAAAGACGTGGTGGGCGCAGATGTTGGCGGCTTGGGCCATCGGGATCTCCGGGTGGGTCAGGGGGCGTTGAGGGTCGGAGGGGAATCGATCCACAGGCGGTGCCAGTGCTCCAGCATCAGCAGGCTGAAAAGCGGCGCCTGGCGGTTGACGATGCCGGCGGAGTGCTGCTCGATCAAGTGCTCGATGCCGCCGGGATCGAACAGTCCGCGTTCGATCGCCCGCTGAGAAAGGAGTGTCTCACGCAGGGAGTCACCGGAGGTGCCTTGGAACCAGCGCTTCAGTGGAATTCCGAAGCCCTTTTTGCGGCGATCGATGATCTCCGCCGGCAAGCGATGGCGAAGGGCGTCTTTGAGGATTGCCTTGCGCCGGTCTCCGTCCAGCTTGAAGCGGAAGGGTAGGCGCGCCACGTGCTCCGCCAGGACGTGATCAAGGAGCGGTGCGCGGCACTCCAGGCCGTGGGCCATACTGGCGACATCGACCTTGACCAGGATGTCGTCCGGTAGGTAGGTCGTGACGTCGGCGTGGGCGCAGCGCTCGGTCAGGGTCGAGCCGTCGGAAGCGGCGATGGTTCGGCGGAGAAGATCCCGGGCGTCCCAATGGCGGGTCCGCTGCCAATGCTCGGGGGTGTAGAGAACGGCCTTCAACTCCGGGCGGGCCAGCTCGACGCGGCTGGTGTAGAGGTCCGCGTCGGACAGGGCGGCGTAGCGGCGGTTGTGTTGGAACTCGTTGGCCAGGGCCTTGCGGCGACCGCGCCGCAGCAACTCGATGACGAAACGGTTGCGGGCGAGGGAGCGCCACAGGGCCGGGCCGCTGCGCAGGCCTTCCTCGCGCTGCGTCGCCAGGTAGCGCCGATAGCCGACGAACTGTTCGTCGCCGCCGTCGCCGGTCAACGCCACGGTGACGTGCTGCCGCGCCAGCTTCGAAAGGGCGAAGGTGGGCAGGCAGGAGGAATCCGCGTAGGGTTCTCCGTAGTGCCAGGCGATGCGTTCGAGGCCCGCCAGCGAATCTTCCGTCAGTTCCAGAGTGCGGTGGTCGGTGGCGAGGTGCCGGGCCACTCGCTCGGCGAACGGGCTCTCGTCGAACCCTTTCTCGTCGAAGCCGATGCAGAAGGTCCGCGGCGGTCCGTCGCCGCCCGCCCGGTGGATGCACATCGAGGCCACCACGGCGCTCGAATCGACGCCGCCGGAGAGGAACGCTCCCAGCGGCACGTCGGAGATCATGCGCAGGGCGGTGGCCTCGTCGAGTAGCTCCAGCACCCGGTCGGCCGCCCGGGCTCGCTCCGCCGCCGTCGGTTCGACGTCCTTCGGCGCCATCTCCAGGCGCCAGTAGCGGCGCAGGTTGTGGCGTCCATCGGCCTCCACCGTCATCAGGTGACCCGGCGGCAGCTTACGAATGCCGGCGAAGGCGGTGGTGGGCGCCGGCGTGTAGCCGTAGGTCAAGTAGGAGTGGAGGGCCTCCGGGTCCGGTTCGCGGGGAACCTCGGGATCCTGCAGGATGCCTTTGATCTCCGAAGCGAAGTAGAGGCTCCGATCGTCCAGCCGATAGTAGAGGGGTTTCTGGCCGAAGCGATCACGGGCCATGATCAGGCGCCGCTTTCGCGCGTCCCAGACGGCGAAGGCGAACATTCCCCGCAGGCGATCGACCATCGCCGAGCCCATCTCTTCGTACAGGTGGACCAAGACCTCCGTGTCGGTGTGGGAGCGGAAGGTGTGCCCCTTGCCGATCAGTTCCACCCGAAGATCGCGGAAGTTGTAGATTTCGCCGTTGAAGGTCACCCACACGGACCGGTCCTCGTTGGCGAGAGGCTGGGTGCCGTCCGGCGACAGGTCGATGATCGACAGCCGGCGATGACCCAGGCCGATGGTTCCGTCCAGGAACACCCCGCGGCCGTCCGGCCCGCGGTGGGCGAGGACGTCCGTCATGCGATCGAGAAGTTCCGGTGCGATACCGCGACCCGGTTCGAACCGGAGGATGCCCGCGATGCCGCACATCTAGCGAGCGGCTTCCTGACGGGAGGAGTTGCCCGCGCGGTGATCCGACAAAATGTCTGCGTAGATGTTGCGCAACTTCGACGCAATCGCGGCCGGGTCATGCCGGACGAGAGCGGTGCGGCGTGCCTGCCTGCCGAGTTCTTGGCGTAGCCTTCGGTCTTCGGCCAACCGCCCGATGGCTCCGGCCATCGCCCAGGGATCCCCTGCGGGGATAAGAAGCCCTTCACGCCCGTCGGCCAGCATCGAAGGGGTGCCGCCGGAAGCGGTCGCGACGATGGGGAGACCGGTGATCATCGCTTCGGCCAGGCCGTTGGCACTGTTCTCAATGCGCGAAGGGAGGACGTAGAGGTCGCTCTGGGCCAGATGCTCGGCCACCGCTTCGGCGTCCTGCCGGCCGGTCAGCCGGATGCCGAGACGGTCGAAGGACAGCTTCCATTTTCGCTCCACCATCCGGTGGATTTCCTCACCAGAGCGTATCCCCACCAGGGTCCAAACGAAGCCCTGGGGTATGAGTTCCTGCAGCAATTCGGCACAGCGGGCGAGTACCTCGACTCCCTTGTAGGCGTTGCCGCGCAGGGTGCTCACCAAACGGAGAACGCCCTCCTCCGAGGGAGCCGCGGCGGATTTCGATTTGGCGGGATCGCGGTAGAAGGGTGGGCGCAACACCCGGTCGCAGTGGTGGTAGCGCGCCGCCGGAGCGAGAGCCCTGGTGACATGGCGGTCCCACAAGGTTCGTCCATTGACGTGGCGGGCCGTACGGAGGATCTCCCGTTCCCGCCGGGCGGACCGGCGATAGCGGTAGAAATTCTGCAGCAGGCTGCGGCCTTGGAGAAGGCGCCTGGCGCTTCCGTAGCGCAGCATTTCCCACCGGCTGAAGGCGGAACAATAGATCTCGGTGTAGGGAGTTCGGATGCCCTGGATTTCGATCAGAATCGGCCGGTCCGTGTGCTGGGCGACACGGCCGAACTGAAACTCCGTGCCCCACACGTGGATCAAGTCCGGCCGACTGCGCTCGACGATCTCGGTGAGGTGGCGAACTTCGCCTTCCGGCACTAGACGGCACGAAAGATCGAAAGCCATGCGCCGCAGGCGGCTCCCCTGGGGGTAACGTGGATAGGCGTAGTAGTTGTGGTCTCCGTCTGGAATTCTCTGGACCTTCGGGACCTCCCAGGGAAAGGCGAGATCGAGGTGAATGGGGCGGGCTTCGGCGTTGCCGGCCTCCTTGATGACCCTCTCCAGAGAGGCGATCCAGCCTCCCCCGACACCGAACGAAGCACCCAGGTGCCGTACTCCCAGGCCGGGCGTGGTGGTCAGCCAGAGAACCCGCATCGGTGATTCAGTGCCGCCGGGCGAGGTGATGGGTTCGACGAAACATTTCAGGGGGATCCAACGGCCGGTACGCTAACATACAGGCAGCCTGAAAATCCGACGCTCAGACGATGTTTCTCAAGGGTTCTTCGATGCTCTCAAAGCAGGATCTCCGCGCCCTTTGGCGCTATGCGGAGTGGTGACGATGGCGGGCCGACCACCTCGCCGCCGCTGGGTCTCGGCCTACCAGAGCCTGGCCCTGATGTTGTTGAACGTGTCGCTGCTCCTCCTTCTGATCAACGCCTGCGCGGCCGGGGTGCTGGCCGTCAGCGGCGATGACTCGGAGGGCGCCTTGGCCTATGGCCTCGACGCTCTGCGCCCGGTCTACCCCGACCGCGACGATGCGGAGATTGAACGACTGCTCAGGGAAACCTGGTCTCGGCAGTACACCTACGAGCCCTACACCCAGTTCAAGGAGGGGCCCTTCAAGGGCGAATTCGTCAACATCTCCGAGCGTGGATTCCGCTCCACCGGTGTCGACCTGCCGTGGCCGCCGGCCGTGGGCGAAGGGGTCTTCGTTTTTGGCGGTTCGACCACTTTCGGCTACGGCCTGAGCGATGACGAGACCATTCCCGCGCAGCTCGGCGCGGTGCTGGCGGAGCGCTGTGGCGCATCGGTCCCGCCGGTGTACAACCTCGGCCGCTCCAACTACTTCAGCTCGCAGGAAAACATCCTCTTCCAGCGCCTGGTGGCGGAAGGCATCCGGCCGCGGGCGGCGGTGTTTGTCGACGGGCTCAACGAGTTCGGCCATGCGGACGATGCCCCCAAGTTCACCGGGCGGCTGGCCTATGCGATGCGGGAGACCACCGGCCAGCAGGTGCGACGTCTGGCCGTCAACATGCCTATGGCGCGCCTCGCCAAACGGTGGCTGCAGCGCCCGGAGCAGGTCCAGGAGCGGGTGGTCGAAACCGGGGACGCCCAGGCGGTGCTCGATCGCTGGCTGCGCAACCGCCGCCAGATCCAGGCGGTGGCGGCAGCCGAGGGCGTCGAGACCCTTTTCGTCTGGCAGCCGGTGCCGGGTTTCGGCTACGACCTGGAGCACCATTCCTTCGCCGGCGCCGGCGGTCCCGAACGCGCTACGCGGGCGCTCGGGTACGAGGCGATGGACCGTCTGCGCGAGGCTCCCGACGGGCCCTTGGCCGAGGATTTCCTCTGGCTGGGTGACCTGCAGCGAAATCGCGGCGAGGCCCTCTATGTGGACCAGGTCCACTACACGGCGGCTTTCTCGCAGAATATCGCCGAGCGCCTTGCCGAGTCCCTGGTGCCGCGGCTGTGCGCGGAGGAGTCGAGCGATGCTGCGGATCTCTGAAGACCAGTTCGAGGCGATGGTGGGCGAGGCTCTCGACAGCCTGCCGGACGAGTTCGCCGCGCTCCTCGACAACGTGGCGGTGGTGGTCGAAGAAGAGCCCGATCCGGAGATTCTGGCGGAGTTCGAGATGGATCCCGACCATCCTGAAGACGGCGAGCTCTTCGGCCTCTACCAGGGGATCTCGCTGGCCGAGCGGGACAGCTTTTATTCTGCCCTACCGGACCGCATCGCGATCTACCGTGGCCCCATTCTGCGCTTTTGCCGCAGCCGCCGGGAGGTGCTCAAAGAGGTGCGCGACACGGTGATCCACGAACTCGGCCACCACTTCGGTCTCGACGAAGACGACATGCCCTACTGATGGACGAAGCACCGCCTCCTCGATCAGAATCGTGCTCAAAACCACCCGCTCCCGCATCGTCGCCCTGTTGCTGGCTCTGCCGGTGCTGCTGTTGATCGCTTCAACGCTGTACTGGCTGGGAATGGATCGTCTGGAGGGAGATCCGAGGACCTACCGGGACAGCCTGCAGTGGGCGGTTGAAACCTTCACCACTACCGGCTATGGCGGAGACCACCACTGGCAACACCCGGCGATGATCGCGCTGGTCACGGTCATCCAGTTCCTCGGGGTGTTCTTCGTCTTTCTGCTGATTCCCATTTACCTGATTCCCATTTTGGAGAAGCGGTTCGAGGTGCGCCTGCCCACGGCCGCGCCGGACCTCGCGGATCACGTCATCGTCTATCGCTACGGCCCGGCCGTTTCCGGGCTCCTGCGCCGTCTCGGCGAGCGCAAGGTCCCGTCGCTGGTGATCGAAGAAGACGAAGCCACCGCTCGGCGGCTGGTCGATGACGGCCAGCGGGTGGTGCTGTCGGGCATCGAGGACGAAGACTTGAAGGGCGCCGGTCTATTGCGCTCCCGGGCGCTCATCGCCAACGCCGACGACCACCAGGACGCGGCGCTGCTGCTGGCGGCGCGCCAGCTCGGATTCGAGGGCGACATTCTGGTGCTGGTCGAAGATCCCTTCCACCGGCGGCCCTTGGCCCTGGCCGGGGCTACCGGCATCTTTACCCCGCGGCACCTGCTCGGTGCGGCCCTCGCCGGCCGTGCGAGCGCCCGCATCAATCCTCGAGTGACGGGAATTCAGCGCTTGGGCGACGCCCTCGAAGTGGAGGAGATGCGGGTGGCTCCGGACTGTGAGCTGGTCGGCCGCACCTTGCGGCAGGCCGACCTCGGCGCCCGCACCGGCGGCACGGTGATCGGCCAGTGGGTGAGGGGCGGTCTCGAAATGTCACCGCAGGCGGATACTCGCCTGGAAGCGGGCGGCATTCTGGTGGTGATTGGTGAGTCGGACAACCTCCGCCGGATGCGCGCCCTGGTCGGCGGCTCGGCGGTACCCCGCCGCGGCCGCTTCGTAGTGGCGGGCTACGGTGAAGTGGGCAAGAAGGTGGTCGAACTCCTGCACGATGCCGGCGAGGAAACGACGGTGATCGATCTCAAGGCAAGTCCTGGGGTGGATCTGGTGGGCGACGTCCTCGACCAGGACATCTTGCTGCGAGCCGAACTGGCCGAGGCACAATGCCTGATCCTCGCTCCGGAGTCCGACAGCACGGCGCTCTTCGGTACCGTCATCTCCAGGGAAATGGCGCCGAAGGTGCCGGTGATCGCGCGGGTCAATGAGTCAGGGAATGTCGAACGCCTCTACCACGCCGGCGCCGATTTTGCCCTCTCGATGAGTCAGATCGCCGGCCAGATGCTGGAGCAGCGGTTGCTCGGCGAAGAGGCCGTGTGGATCGAACCGCAGCTCGAAATTCGCCGCCTATCGGCTGTTCACCTAGCCGGCAAGAATCCGGTGGAGTTTCGCCTGCGGGAGAAGACCGGCTGCACCGTGGTGGCCGTCGAGCGGGCGAGCGAAGTGATCGTGAACCTGAGCCCGCCCTTCGCCTTCGAGGCCGACGACTTCCTCTACATCTTCGGCGACTGGCAGGCGGTGGAGAAGTTTTCGGCGGGTTAGCCCGACCGCACCTTTTCCAAATCCCGATCCCGCGCCGACTCGATGGAGCGACGCTCCAGGCGGTAGTCCTCTTCTTCTTGCTGGCGGGCGGCCGGGTCGGGGATTTTGCGCAGGCGGTCGCGGTGGAGGATTTCGAGTTCCGCCAGGCGGGCTTCGGCCTTGCTGCGGATCTCCGCCATGCGGTCTCGCGCCTGTTCCGATAGGGCGCCTTCCCGGGGCCGCTCGATACCCTGATTCTCCATACGCTCCAGGGCCAGCTCGTAGGCGGACTTCATACCCTGGGCCGTCGAGCTTTTCTGGCGGCTCTTGGCGCTCCTTTCGTCGCTGCTCATGGGGTGATGCTACCGCGGAATGGTGCGCGGTCAGGGCGTCATTTTGGCGCTCGCGATGAAACGCCTATGCTCCATCGCGTGTTCTGCCGGGCTGAGTCGTCTCGGCATCGGAATTGCTGTTTGCGACGCACGATATGAAGACTGAACGCATGAATGCCCGCTGGACCGAGGAGGGAAATGGCGATGATTGAAGCCACCGATCTCAGTCGACGCTACGGCGACTTCACCGCCGTGGAGGGGGTCTCCTTCGCCATGGACGAGGGGGAGATCGTCGGAATTCTGGGTCCCAACGGGGCGGGCAAGACGACCACCCTGCGCATGGTCACCGGCTTCTTGCCGCCGTCCGCGGGGCGGGTACGGGTGGCCGGGAAGGATCTTTTCGGCGAGCCGCGGGCGGCGCGGCGGGAATTGGGCTACCTGCCGGAGAACGTTGCCCTCTACCCGGAGATGAGGGTCGAGGAGTACCTCAACTATCGGGCGCGGCTGGAAGGGATGGAGCGCGGCGCGGCCCGCAGCGGTATCGGCGAGGCGCTGGAGCGCTGCCTGTTGACCGGCGTGCGCGGTCAGATCATCGGCACCCTCTCCAAGGGCTATCGCCAGCGCGTCGGCCTGGCGGCGGCGATTCTCCACGGCCCCAAGGTGCTGGTGCTCGACGAACCCACCGTCGGCCTCGATCCGGGGCAGATCATCGCGATCCGCGAACTGATCCGCGAACTGGGCAAGAGCCGCACGCTCCTGCTCTCCACCCACATTCTGCCGGAGGTGGAGTTGCTGTGCGACCGGGTGCTGATCATCGATCGTGGCCGCCTGGTGGCCCAGGGCACGCCGGAGGAGTTGCGCCGGGTCGGTGGCGGCCAGCGGACACTGCGGGTCGAGATCGCCGGCTTCCCGGCCGATGCCGGAGAAATTCTCGCGGCTTTGGACGGGGTCGCCGCGGTACGCCGGGACGGCGAGGCCCTGCTGCTCGAGGCCACCGACGACCTGCGGGCGGAGGTCTTCCACACCGCCGTTGAGGCCGGATGGGTCCTGCTCGGCCTGGCGGAGCACAAGGCCTCCTTCGAAGACATCTTCGTGCGCTTGACCACCCACGAGGAAGTGGATTCCGAAGAAGCGGCCGAGGAGGTGCCCTCGTGAACGCTCTGCTGGCGACCTTCTCCCGCGAACTGCGGGCCTTCTTCTTTTCGCCGTTGGCCTACGTGGTGCTGTTCTTCTTTCTGGCGGTCAACGGCGCGGTATTCGCGCTGATCGTCAGCTACCTGAACAACCCGCTGGCGGAGGCCGGGCGACCCTTCGACATTTTCTTTGGCGGCAGTTTCCTTTTCTGGATCGTGTTGATCTTCGCGACTCCGGTTCTGACCATGCGGCTGTTGGCCGAGGAACGCAAGTCCGGTTCCATCGAGGTGTTGATGACGGCGCCGGTCACCGAGGGTCAGGTGGTCGCCGGCAAATACCTGGCGTCCTTCGTGTTCTATCTCTTCCTGTGGCTGCCGACGGTCTCCTACGCGGTGATCGTTGACCGGGCCAGCGATCTCGACTGGGGCACCATCGCCAGCGGCTATCTGGGCATCGCCTTGATCGGCGGTCTGTTCCTCGCCCTGGGCGTCTTCGGCTCCTCGCTGAGCCGCAATCAGATCGTGGCGGCGATCATCAGCTTCGCGGTGTCGGTCCTGGTCTTGATGGTGGCTTTTTTACCGGGTTTGGTGAACAGCCAAAACCTCAAAGAGATCCTGTCCTACGTCAGCGTGGTCGAGCACATGGATGAGTTCGCCCGCGGCATCGTCGACACCCGGCGTCTGGTGTTCTACGGGAGCGTCACCGCCTTCCTGCTGTGGGTCGCCAGCCGCACCCTCGAAGACAACAAGTGGAGGTGATCCGATGACGACCTCCAAGCAAGAGATCAAGGGCCGGGCCTTGGCGATCGGCTCGAAGAGCCTGGCGCTGGTGTTGCTGGCGGTGCTCCTCGCCATCGTCAACTACTTCGGTTGGAAGTACCACCAGCGCTCGGACTGGACGAGCACTCAGCTCTACAGCCTGTCCGAGCGCACGGAAAATCTGCTCGGCGGCCTCGACCAGGACGTCGAGGCGGTGGTGTTTCTCGATCCGCTGGACCCGCTGTACAGCCCGGTGACGGAGATCCTGGCGCGCTACGAGGCGGCGAGTTCGCGCTTTTCGGTGCGCAGTATCGATGCGGCGAGGAATCCGCTCGAGGCCCAGGCCCTCGCCGAGCGCTACGACCTGGCGAGCGACGCGGTGGTGTTGGTGGGGCAGGACGATCGCCAGGTGATCCTGCGCGACGACCTGGCGGACTTCGACTACTCCGGCATCCAACAGGGCCGGCCGCCGGAGGTTTCGGCCTTCAGAGGCGAAGGGCGCTTCACCGGCGCGCTGATCGACCTGGTCGAGAAGCGCCGGCCGAAGGTGCGCTTCACCACCGGTCACGGCGAGATCGTTGGAGGCTCGGCTGCCGGCAGTTCCCTGACCGTCCTGCGCCGGTTGCTGACGGATGACAACTTCGAGATCGAAGAGTGGGCGAGCCTCGGTCAAGGGTCGGTGCCCGAGGATACGGACCTGCTGGTGATCGCCGGTCCCGGCTCGGGATTTGCGCCCCCGGAGCTCGACGTCTTCGACCGGTATCTCAGCGACGGCGGCCGCATGCTGGTGCTGCTCGATCCGGTGCTCGCCCCCACCGGCGACGGCTCGCTGCTGGACGTAGGTCTCGAAGGGTGGCTGGAGGGGTGGGGCATCGAAGTGGGGAAAAACGTGGTGGTCGATCCGGCCGGGGTTCTGCCGTTCTTCGGTCCTGAGACCCTGTTCATCTCCAACTTCGACCGCCATCCGATCACCCGCTCCGTTGACGATGGCGGCCTGGCGGTGCTGGTGAGCCTGGCGCGTTCGGTGGCCGCCGGTACCGCGCCGGAAGGCTTCCGAGCCACTGAACTGCTGCGCACTTCGAGCGAAGGTTGGGGCGAATCGGATATCGCCAGCGTTGAGCGCGGCGAAGGGGATCTCTTCGGCCCGGTGCCTCTGGGGGTGGTGGTCGAGGAGTCGAAGGTTCCCGAGGCGGAAGAGATCGACGGTGAAGGCGGAGACCCTTCGTCCTCGGGGCCGACGCGCCTGGTCGTTTTCGGCGACTCGGACTTCGCCGCCGATCAGCTCCTGCAGGCGCGCGACGCCAACGTGGTGCTGCTGATCGATGCTCTCAACTGGCTGGTCGAGCGGGAGTCACTGCTGGGCATTCCGCCCAAGGAGCCGGAGCGGGTGCGCTTGTCGATGACCGGTACGGAACTGGCCTGGACCATCGCTTTCGCCCTGCTGGTGCTGCCCGGGTTGGGGATCATCCTCGGTGTGGTGATGTACCGCCGGCGGCGGAGGTAAGGCGTTGAAGCCGCGCGCGCTGCTGATTCTGTTTCTGCTGGTCGCCGGGCTCGGGGCCTTCATCTACTTCGTCGAGCGCGATCTGCCCGGCAGTGAGGAGCGGGCCCAGCGCGGCAAGCGGGTGCTGCCGGAGTTCGAGCGCGCGGAGCTCGCCGCCCTGGTGCTCGACGGGGGAGATCGCCGGGCGCGGCTGGAGCGCCGCGAAAGGCCCCCTTCCGGTGCCGGGGACGAGAGCGAAGATGCAACGGACGAGGCGGAGCCTGCCGCCGATTGGGTGTTGACGGAACCTGAAGCCTTGACGGCGGCAGACGGCACGCCGCCGCGGGTGGACTCCTTCGCGGTGAGTCGTTTTCTCGATTCCCTGGCCGACCTTTCCTGGAGCCGCCGCCTGGACGATGCGGACCGCGCCGCCGTCGGCCTCGACGAACCCCGCGCTCGGGTGACCCTGGTGTTCGAGGACGGCACCCGCCGCAGCCTGGAATTTGGCGCCGAGATTCCGGCGTCTACCACCACCTTGGCCTCCCTCGCCGGCTCCGGCGAGGTGCTGGTGGTGGAGGGCGCGATCGTGGCGGACATCACCCGCGATCCCGGGAGCTGGCGCGACCGGCAGCTCCTGCGCCTGGCCCGTTCGGACATCGACCGCCTCGCCCTGCGGCCGTCCGCTGGGGGGGAGATCGTGCTTGCCCGCCACGACGAAAACTCCTGGCGACTTGCAGCCCCGGTGGCGGACCGGGCCGACGAGGATCGAGTGGACGAACTTCTCGCCGACCTCACCTTGCTGTCCGTCGAGTCCTTCGTCGACGACGGCTCGCGGGACGCCGCCTTCGCGGCAGCGGCTGGAGATCTTGAAGTGGACGCGGGCGAGGACGGAATGCGCCTCCTGGTGATCGGAAGTGACGGTGTGGATGGCGATGCCGAGGACGGCGGCGGCGAGGACGGCGAGGTGCGCCACGCCGTGCGCTTCGGCGGCCAGACGGGGATCCTCCGCAGCAAGCTGCCGGCGGTGCTGCTTCGAACGGTCGACGCATGGCGGTCTCCTATGCTCAGCCGCTTACGGCCGCACCAGGTAGACCGTCTCGTCGTCACTGAAAGGGTAGGGGCGATCGAGCTGGAACGCGATGGCTCCGACTGGCGGCGGGGCGACGATGCCATTTCCTACGAACCGGTGAGCGATCTGCTGGCGGCGCTGACGGAGGCGCGGAGCGCGGGCTTCTCGGCGCCGGACGGGGTCGGCGGTGAGCCGGAGTTGACAGTCCTGCTGGCCGGGGACGCCGGTGAGGAAACCCTGTCCTTCGGCCCGCCGGCCGGCGACGCCGTCACCGCTTCCGTTGCCGGGCGCGATGTCGCCCTCCGGCTGCAGCCCTCCGTGCTCGAAGAAGTGCGCTCGGCGATCGCAGGCGTTCGCGCGGCGAAGCCGCTACCGCCGGCCAGCGACGATGCGGGGGATGGCGAACCCGCCGTCGACCCGTAGACGCCGGGTCGGCGCCTTCTCAGGCGGTGGTACGCCGCAGGATCATCAGCGTCCGATCGTCTTCGAAGACCCTCGCGCCGGCGAAATGCGCGAGGTCCTTTTCGATCGCCGCCGCCAGCTCAGGAGGCGCCAGATCGGCGTGGCGTCGGAGCACCTCGACCAGGCGATCGATGCCGTAGTCCACGCCCTCTGCGTTCTCGGCTTCGGTGATGCCGTCGGTGTAGAGCAGCAGGGTGTCGCCGGGTCCGAGCAGGGTCCTTTCCAGGCGATAGGCGGCGTCCGGGACCAGGCCGAGGGGCATGCCGGTGCAGCTCAGCGGTTCCGACTCGCCGTTGGCCCGCAGCAGGATCGCCGGCGTGTGGCCGGCGCTCGACCAGCGGAAGGTGCCGCTCTTCGGTTCGAGGGCGCCGAGGAAGGCGGTGGCGAATCGCTCCGGTGGGGTCCGTCGGTACAGCCGGCGGCTCAGCTTGGTGCAGATCACCTCCGGCGAGTCGCCCTCTTCGATCGGGCCGGCGGAAAGGGCTTCGAGGGAGGCGGTCAATAGCGACGCGGACATTCCCTTGCCGGAGACGTCCACCACCATCAGCACGCACTCTCCCGTGGCGCGTTCCACGGCCAGGTAGATGTCGCCGGAGACGCCGCGCGACGGAGCGTTGGCGCAGTGCAGCACAAAGCCCGCGAGGGACGGTAGCCGGCGCGGCAGCAGGGCGAGCTGGATGCGCCGGGCCAGGTTGAGTTCATCGCCCAGGCGCCGCCGCTCGGCGGCCTCTTCGGCCAGAGTGAGGGTGCGCAGGCGCAGCGCCGCGGTGCCCGCCAGGGAGGCGAGGAGCTGCATATCCTCCTCCTGGAACTCCCGGCGATGGCGTCGCGAGCTGAGGACGATCATCCCCAGGTTGCCCTCCGAGGCGAGGAGCGGCGCCGCCACCAGGCTGCGCAAGCCGGCGGATCGAATGCTCTCGGAACGGGCGAAGCGCTCGTCCGTCTGCAGGTCGAGGACTAGCGCCGCCAGGCCCTTTTCGACCACTTCCTTCATCAGGCTGCGCGAGTAGGCCTGCTGCGATTCCGTTTGCGGCAGTGCCTGCTGGGTCGCCAGCTCGAAGTTGCCCTCGGCGTTGCGTAGAAAGACCGCCCCCTCCTCCGGCGAGAGTTCTTCGAAGGCCCGTTCCAGCAGCAGCGTGAGAAGTCCTTCGACATCCATCGGCCGGGCCAAGTCCTCGTGCAGGGCATTGAGCAGCCTCAGCCGGTGGCGGTAGGTGCGGGGATTCGACGGTCCCGCCTCGATCAGGTCCGTCGCCTTCTTGAACACTGCCTTCACCCCGCCGGCGGCTTCATCGATGGGCTGGGCGCCGGTTGCCGCCTCGCCGCTCTCCTCCGACAGACGCAGGGTGCAGCCGCCGAGGCGGACGACGTCGCCGGGTCCGACCGGCGTCGGTTCGGTGATCTGCCTACCGTTCAGATGGGTTCCGTTGCGCGAGCCAAGATCCTCGACCAGAATCTCTTCGTCCTGCCGCCGGAGGCGCGTATGGCGCCGCGACAGATACGGATCGCGCAGCACCACGTCGCAGCTCGCAGAGCGTCCGAGGGTCAGCTCGTCGCCTTCGAGCCGTCCCTCGACGATGCCCTGATCCGTCTCGATGCGCAGCGCGAGGCAGGCCGTCAAGCTCGCCCTCCCTGGGTTCGTTGGGGGAAGTGGAACGAGCCGCATTATGGCACCGGAACCCGCCATCGAGCCGCGGCGCTGAGGGGGATAGCCCGACCTTCTCCTCAGCCTTCTGCTGCGAGGGCGGATGCACCTGCCTCTGCAGCGTCCGTTGCTCTCTCCGCTCCTCGACGTACTTCGAGTACGCCTACGTCGCTTCGAGAACCAACTCCTTGCAGCTCCAGGCGCCTGCGTCCTCTCGCGACGAAGTTTGTGAGAAGGTCGGGCTAGCGCTGGCCGAGGAACCGTGAGATCGTAGACAGGTCGCGCCGGCACCGGGAGAGACCTTCACATCGAGCTGTCGACGGGGATCGCCGCGCGCTCCATACCGTTTTGATCTGAGGAATGAGGCTTCGACTCGCTAGCGTGTCGAGGTAGGGGGAGCAAAGCAGCATGAGCAAGATCCTGGTCACCGGCGGACTCGGGGTGGTAGGCAGCCACCTCGTCCGCATCCTGCGCGAGCGCGGCCACGACACGTGGATCCTCGATCTGCCACACCACCACGATTCTCGCTACATCCGCTGCGACGTCGGCTCCTACCGGCAGGTCGAGAGTGCCTTCGAGCGCGAGAGCTTCGATGTCGTCTACCACCTGGCCGCCGAGTTCGGCCGCTGGAACGGCGAGGACTACTACGACACCCTGTGGCAGTCGAACGTCATCGGAACCAAGAACGTCCTGCGCATGCAGGAGAAGATCGGATTCCGGCTGGTCTTCAGCTCGAGCTCCGAGGTCTACGGCGACTACGACGGCGTGATGGCCGAGAGCGTGATGGACGAGGTCGAGGTCAAGCAGCTCAACGACTACGCCATCACCAAGTGGGTCAATGAGATGCAGATCGTCAACTCGGCCGAGATGTTCGGCACCGAAACGGTACGGGTGCGGCTGTTCAACACCTATGGGCCGGGCGAGCCCTACAGTCCCTACCGGTCGGTCAATTGCCTGTTCACCTACCGCGCTCTCCACGGTCTCCCCTATACGGTCTACCTCGACCATCACCGCACGTCGTCGTTCATCACCGACACCGCCGAGACGCTGGCCAACATCGCCGAGCGCTTCCACCCCGGCGAGGTGTACAACATCGCCGGCACCGAGTACCACGACATCAAGCAGCTCTCGGACCTGATCCTCGAGGCGGTGGGCACCGACGACTCGCGGGTCACCTACAAGGAGGCCGAGCCGTTCACCACCAAAGACAAGAAGGTCGACGTCACCAAGGCGGTGCGCGATCTCGGTCACGAGTGCAAGGTGAGTCTGCGCGATGGGGTGGGTCGGACGGTCGAGTGGATGCGTCGCACCTACGGCGTCGATGGCCCGCCGGCCGCCGGCGCGGCCGGCGAGACGTTCGACGTCGCTCGCACCGGGGCTCGGGCCGCGGCCGAGCCGGCCGCCGTCGACTCCTGAGCCGGCCTCCCTCTCGGCTGACGGATTCGGCCCTCTTCCATCGCCGAACCGAGGTTCTTCCTTGCGAGTTCTGACCCTCTTCGGAGCCCACTTGCTCGCTCCGCGGGGCACCCCTTCGCGAGCGCGCAACCTGACCCGCGCCTTGGCTCGACGACCGGGCGTCGAGGTCTGCGCGGTGAGCCGCGATGCCCGCGCCGAAGTCGAGGCCGCACTGGGCATCGAGCACCGCTCGCTGGGGCCGGCTGCCGATCCGAGCGCGAGTTTCCGCCAGGCCATCGCCGAACTCCAGCCCGACGTAGTCCACGGCCACACGCACAAGGCACTGCCTTGGCTGGCCGCCGTGGCGGTCGACGATGGCCCGCTGACCGTCGCCGACCTCCACGGTCACCTGCCGCGCGAGCGGTGGGAGCGGCGCACACGGTCACTCCCGCGCCGCGTAGCGGACGCGGCTCGTGCCTGGGCGGACGAGCGCCGCTGGGCGCCGCGGCTCGGCGCCTTCACCGTGGTCTGCGAGGCGTTGGCCGTACGAGCCCGGCGATGGCAACGACCGGTGCGCGTGCTGTGGGGCGGGGTCGACACCGAGCTCTTCCGGCCCGCTGCCGGCCCTCCGCCCCCAGGGTCCTCCGTGGGATCGCCGCCTGGCGGCCGGTTGCGCATCGGGTACGCCGGCAACTTCCGGCCCTACCAGGGAGTGGACGTCCTGGTGGCGGCGGTCGAGCGCAGGCTGGCGGCGGGAGCGGATCTCGAGCTCCTGCTGGTCGGCGACCTCGACGCGGCTCCCGCCCTGGCTCGGCGCGCTCGCTCCCTCGGCGAGCGCCTGGTCGCCCCGGGACCGGCGACCTACGAGGACGTGCCGGCACTTCTCGCCACCGCCGACATTCTGGCGGTGCCGCGCCCGGCTCACCACACCGCGCTCTACGGCTTCCCGTCAAAGCTCCCCGAGTACATGGCGCTCGGCCGGCCGGTCGTCGCGACGCGGGTCGGTGAGCAGAGTAAGATCGTCCAGCACGGCGGCGATGGGCTGCTCGTCGCCCCCGGCTCCGCCGCCGATCTCGCCGCCGCCCTCGCCGATCTCGAGGACGAGGCCTTGCGCCGCCGGCTCGGCCAGGCGGCCCGCCGCCGCGCGGAGGCCACCTTGACCTGGGATGCCGCCGCCGCGACCTCGACCACCTTCTTCGAACAGCTCCTCGCCGATCATGCCCGCTGAACCGACGCCTCGATCCGACCGCCGACCGATCGAGGTGGTGGCCGTCGTCGGTGCCCGGCCGAACTTCGTCAAGGCAGCGCCGGTTGTGTCGGCGCTCGGGCGGCGCGGCGGCTTCTCTACGTTCCTGGTGCACACCGGTCAGCACTACGACGCGGCGCTGTCGGACGTCTTCTTCCGCGACCTCGGCCTGCCGCGGCCGGACCTCCACCTGGGCGTCGGCTCGGGATCTCACGCCGAGCAGACGGCGGCGGTAATGCGGGGGATCGAGCCGGTCCTCGAGGAGCGCCGGCCGGATTTGCTGCTGGTTTTCGGCGACGTCAACTCGACCGTGGCGGCGGCTCTGACCGCCGCCAAGCTTTGGATCCCGGTCGCCCACGTCGAGGCCGGGCTACGCTCCTTCGACGAAACCATGCCCGAGGAGATCAACCGGCGGGTCACCGACTGCCTGTCGACGCTGCTCTTCACGACCGAGGAGAGTGGCGACCGCAACCTGGGGCGCGAGGGCGTGCCGGCCGAGCGCATCTTCCGAGTGGGCAACACCATGGTCGACAGCCTGTTCGCCGCCCTCGACCGGGCGCGCGAGGGGCGCGGCGGCCTGCTCGAGCGGCTCGGGCTGGTGGTGGGCGGCTACGCGGTCCTGACCCTGCACCGGCCGGGAAACGTGGACTCCCCTGAATCGCTGTCGGCCCTGCTCGGCGCCGTCGGTGAGATCGGCCGGCGGCTGCCGGTGGTGTTCCCGGTCCATCCGCGCACCCGGGCGCGGCTGGCCGAGAACGCCGAGATCGCCCGGCTCTTGACGGACGGATCGGTGGACGGGCCGGGAGGCGGCCTGCGCGCGGTCGAGCCGCTCGGCTACCTCGACTTCATCGGCCTGCTCGACGGCGCCCGACTGGTCCTCACCGATTCCGGCGGAATCCAGGAGGAGACGACGGCCCTCGGCATCCCCTGCCTGACGCTACGCGACAACACCGAGCGGCCGGTGACCCTGGAGCTGGGCACCAACCGGCTGGTCGGCCGCGATCCGGCCGCGATCGTGCGCGCCGGAAGCGAGGCGCTGGCCAGCAATGCCGATGCCCGCCAGCCTCCACCGCTGTGGGACGGGCACGCCGCCGAGCGCATCGTCGATGTCCTCGAGCGCACGAGCTGGAAGGCTCCGAGCGCGCGGTGAGACTGCTCTACCTGTCCCTCTCCTACGTCCCGTCGCGGCGCGCGTCGAGCGTTCATGTGATGAAGATGTGCGCCGCTTTGTCCCGAGCCGGCCACCAGGTGGAGCTGGTCACCAAGCGGAGCGCGGCCCGCCAGGAGCCGGGGGTCGACGATCCCTTCGCCTTCTACGGCGTCGCCACCGGCTTCCGCCTCACTTCGCTGCCGCGACCGGCCTGGCGCGGCGGCGGCCTGCTGTGGGCGGCCGCCCAGGAGGCGCTGCTGCGCCGGCGGCGAGGCACCGTCGACCTGGTTTATGCCCGTGATCCCGGCGGCGCCCGGATCGCGGCCCGGCTGGGCATGCCGCTGATCTTCGAGGCCCACAACGTCCCGAGCGGCCGGGCCCTCGACCGTCTTCGCCGCCTCGTCGCGGCGCCCTCCCTGCGCCGTCTGGTCGTCATCTCCGCGGCCCTCCGCGGGCTGCTCGCCGAGGTCGATGCCCTGCCGGTCGGTGAGCGTACCCTGGTGGCTCACGACGCCGCCGATCCGCCTCCCGAGCCGCACGAGAAGAGCGAGGGCGGCCGGCTCCAGGTCGGCTACGTCGGGCACCTGTACCCAGGGCGCGGGATCGAGATCGTTGCGGAGCTGGCGACGCGGCTGCCACAGGCCGACTTCCACGTCGTCGGCGGGCGCCCGCAGGACGTCGCCGCCTGGCAGAGCCGGGCGGAGAGACCGAACCTGACCTTCCACGGTTTCGTTCCGCCCGGCCGGCTGGCCGCGCACTATCGCCGCTTCGACCTCCTGCTGATGCCCTATCAACACCGGGTGGCGGTGGCGAGCGGCGGCAGTGACACCGCCGCGTACATGTCGCCGATGAAGATGTTCGAGTACATGGCGACCGGCACAGCCATTGTGTCGTCGGACCTGCCGGTGCTGCGCGAGGTCCTGACCGATGGCGACGACGCCGTCCTCGTGCCGGCCGACGAGCCGAATGCCTGGGAGGCCGCCGTCCGGCGGTTGGCCGACGACGCCGAAGAGCGCCGACGGCTCGGCCGACGAGCCCGCGAGCATCTGCTCTCCCACCACACCTGGGACGCCCGCGCCCGCCAGGTTCTCGATGGCCTCTGAACGCCTGCACGAAGCGATGAGAGATCACTACACCCGCTACCCGCGCACCGTCCTGTGGCTGGTTCCTGGAGGAGACCTGGAGCGGCCCGTCGGCGAGCCACGCTCCATCGAGCCCTTCTACCTGAGCAAGGTGCCGATCACCAACGAGCAGTTCGAGGCCTTCGACCCAGGGTTCGAGCGCTCCCCTTGGGCGCCGGACGACCGCGATCCGGCCCTCGGCGTGAGCTGGCAAGATGCCGCCGAATACTGCACCTGGTACGCCGAGATCGCGCGCAAACCGATGCGCCTAGCGAGCGAGGCGGAGTGGGAGTACGCCTGCCGCGGCGGCCTGGTGGGTCAGCGCTTCCAGACCGGCGACGACTCGGAAGAGGCCGGGCGCCACCAGTGGGACGCGGACAACAGCGAGGGTCGACTACACCCCCTGGACGATCGCAAGGCCAACGGCTTCGGCCTCTTCGGCATGCTCGGCGGAGCCTGGGAGTGGGTGGCGGCGGAGGCTGAGGACGATCCGGTGAGAGTTCTGCGCGGAGGCTCCTTCCGCACCCCGAGGGCGGGGATCTCGTGCGCGTTGCGGCGCAAAGAGGGCGCCGAGGTGGCCGTGCCGGACGCTGGCTTTCGGGTGGCCAAGAGCCTGCGGCGCTAGAGACCCACGACCTCTAGAGAACCGTCACCCACTGACGGGCCAGCGCGATCAACTCCGCCGGACCTGCTGCCAGCGCCCGGTGGGTGTACTGACGTGCCGCGTCGCCGTGACCCGCTTCCTGGAGCGCCTTGCGCACGATGGCGATCATCGCCGTCGGGTGACCGTGTGGGTCGTGGAGATCGACTTCGATCTCTGGAAAACGCGGCGCCGGGTTCTCCGCATCGCTCACAGGGAGCCTTCCTTGGTCGGCACGCCGTGCTCGGCGGCGATCTCGTCGTAGCGATCGATCACCTGGCGCACGTACTTGCGCTTTTCGCGGTAGGTACCGGGGTAGAAGCTGCGCTTGAAGCCGTGGATCACCACGTCGCGTAGTTCCTCGGGGGTCATGGCGAAGGCGCGGCAGGCCTGATCGATCTCGTCCGTCACGGTGGTGCGTGACACCAGGCGGTTGTCCGTGCACAGCGCGACGGAGAGCTTCTCTTTGAGCATGCGACCGAAGGGATGGTCTTCCACCCGGCGCAGCTCCGGCATGGTCTGCAGGTTGGAGGTGATGCACACCTCCAGGGTAATCCGCCGGTCGGCGATGTACTCGGCGAGGCGGTGCACGTAGCGCTCCGGATCGTCCGCTTCCACCTGGTGGGTGGAGTAGAGGTGGGTGCCGTGGCCGATGCGGTCGGCATTGAGCTGGGTGATCGCCTGGTAGATGCTCTCCGGCCCGTAGGCCTCGCCGGCGTGGACGGTCTTCTTCAGGAAGTGGCGGCTGGCGAACTCGTAGGCCCGTACGTGGTCCGAGGCCGGATTCCCCGCCTCGGCGCCGGCCAGGTCGAAGGCCACCACCGGCACGCCCAGGCGGTCCCGCGCTTCGGCCACCGAGCGCGCCAGGGACAGCGATGCGACCCCGTGAACCTCTTCCATCGGCCATTGGTCCAGGGCTTCCAGCAGGTTGCGGAAGTAGGGGGCGAAGCCGCCGGTGAACATCCGCATGGCCGAGGCGATGATGCCGAAATTGAATGGAATCTGCCCCGGCTCCCGGGATTCATCGTCTCGCCGCCGCGCCCGTTCCAGCCCTTTGAAGACGGCTTCGAGCACCTGCCCGACATCGAAGCCCGGTCGCACATGGAGCTGCGGAGCGAAGCGCACTTCGATGTAGCGCACGCCTTCGGCCATGCAGTCTTCGGCCAGCTCGAAAGCGATGCGCTCCATTGCCTCCGGATCGGTCATCACCGCACAGGTGTAGGCGAAGCCGTGTAAATAGTCCGGCAGGTCGCGGTAGTTCTCCTTGAACACCAGCTCGAGCAGGCCCTCCGGGGTATCCGAGGGCAGGGTGACGTTGCGCTCCCGGGCCAGCTCGATGAGGGTCGGCAGGCGCAGGGAACCGTCGAGATGCAGGTGCAGATCGGACTTTGGAAGCGCTTCCAGGAAAGCGCGAGAAAACTCGAGTTCGGCCATGAAGGGTCTCCGGTGTCGGCCCGCTAGTGAATCCTCTCGGGGCCACGATTGGGCAGGGAGCTTACCAGGCACTTCGGGAATTCGGTGATCGCGGGCAAACTCCCGTTTGCGTGAAATCAAATAGCCTTAAGATCCGTAGAAGGAAGGGGGGTGCTCTCACGGGAGCATTCCCGGGCGAAGCACCAGCGTTCTTTGCCCATCTGACCAATGACATCGGAGAGTACTGATGAACCGTTCAGCACAGTGGAGCCTGGGGCTTTCCTTGCTTCTCGCCGTTCTTGCGGCGCCGACCGCGCTGGCGCAGTCCTTTGAAATCACTCCTTTCGCCGGCTATCGCTTTGGTGGTGAGTTCGACCGCTTCGACAACGATTTCTTCGGCATCGGCCGCGACGTCGAAGTGGACGAAGGAGCGAGCTACGGCGTGATGGTGGACTTTGCCGTCAACCCGGCCGTTGCCGTCGAACTCCTCGCCAGCCGGCAGCAAACCGAACTGCGCCTCGAAGGCGGTATCTTCGAGCCTGACGCGCGACTGTTCGATCTCGATGTGGACTACTACCACGTCGGTGGCCGTTATCAGTGGACGCCGGGCCAGGTGCAACCCTTCGTGGTGGTGAGCGCCGGTGTCACCCAGCTCAGTCCGGACAACGGTGGCAGCGACGAGACCTATTTCTCGGCCAGCTTCGGCGGCGGCGCCAAGATCGCTTTCAGTGACCATGTGGGACTGCGCTTCGAAGGGCGCCTGTTCACCACCGTGGTGGACGAAGAGGATGAGGTGTTCTGTGATCGCCGCTTCTGCTACGAGTACGACGACGGCGAGTACCTCTACCAGGGCGAGGGCATCGTCGGTCTGGTTTTCACCTTCTAGCTGGGGCCAAACGGGGGCCTTCTCGGCCCCCGCGTTTCTTACTCCAGACCCACCCGCAGCAGGTCGATCACCTTGTCGACCCCCGGCGTGGCGCGGGCCGCCTCCATGGCGTAGCCCTTGCGTTCCGCATCCGGCAGCCAGCCGCGCAGGCTGGCGACGCCGTCCGCCACCTCCACTTCGATCTCCAAGCCGAAACGGCCGATCTCGCCGAGGATCCGGCTCTTCAAGCGCGCTTCGACCACCGCGTCGCGCACCTCGTCCTCGGCGGTGCTGACCGCTTCGCTCATCACGCCGGCGCCATCGTCCTGAATCCGCAGGCGGTTGCGCACCTTGCGAATGCCGCGCACCGCGGTGGCCACCTCTTCCGCCAGCTCCTGGCTCGAACGCTCCACCACGGTGCCGTCGAGCACCACCCGGTTGCCGGTCACTGAGGGCTCGATGGTCATCGCGTCGCTGCCGAGCTTGTCCAGCAGAGCGGCGCGTACCTCGGCTTCGAGACGAGCGTTCTCGACCGCTTGATCGGCCGGGGTCGAAGGAGCCGGCGCCGGCCGGAGGCAGGCGCTGAGGAAGAAGGCCGCGAGGGCCGTCACCAGCAGGGCGAAGCGGGTCGCGCATCGCCGTGAGGTTTCTGAGAATCGTTTCATGCTGGACTCCTAGGTCGGTTGGCCGGAGAGGTCACCGGGTAGGAAAAAGTCTACACCCGGCGTTTATCGAGATCGCGGGCCGATCGCGCTTTTTGAAGGTACGGTGCCGCCGCGCGTGAGGCGGCCCGAACCTCGAGTTCCGTCACCGGCCGATCCGGCTCTCGCGGGCGACCGGTGAGTGACCTTTGTGCTCCGCGCGGTGATCGGAGCGCGTCAAGGAGAAACCATGAAACGAATCCCTTACCCTTCCTCAGTTCCCCTCGTCGTCCTTGTCGTCTTTCTCACCCTGATCGCCGGCCCGGCCCTCGCTCTACCGGAGGTCGCCTCGCCGGTCGAGGAGCTACCGGAACCGGAGTCGCCCGGAACCATTACCGGCTTCGCCTACGGCGGCGCCAACTCTTCCGAACTGCCCTGGGGCGCGCCGGTCGCGGCGCTGCTGGTTGAAGTACAGGACGGCGAAGGCGATGTGGTGGCCAAGGCCGTAACCGACGGTGACGGAGCCTATTCGGTCTCCGGCCTCAAGGAAGGGAGTTACCTGGTGTCCGCGACGGAGAGCGAAAGCGGGGCGTCCGGAGCCTACGGCGTGGATGTCGCCGGGGGGACTGCCACCGTTCTCAACTTCGTCTTCGACGAGCGGCGCGACAGCCCTGTGATAGGCGTTCCCGCCGCCCGGCTGCTGCGCCGGGGGGAAGCCAATCCGGACCCGATGGAGAACGGGGTGGTGGACCTCGAAGACCTTGTCTTCGTGCGCAGCGAGATGGGGGCAAAGGCCGATGCCGGCCGCCGCGACGCGGATCTGGACGACAACGGCCGGGTCGATCATGCGGACCTGGCCCTGGTGCATTCTTCCTTCGGACAAGTGCTCCTCAACGCCGAGACGACCTTCGCGGCGGACGTCGCGCCGGGCGGGAGTACCTGTCAGGTGGCGGGCGGCATCGCCATCCAGTCGCAGTCCGGCCACACCACCGGCACCCTGAAGGCGATGGAAGGCGGTGTGGTTCGCTTCGAGGTCATCGACGACAGCGGGACGGCAACCTCCCCACAGATTGGGGGTCTGGTGTTCGATGACGATCCCGACGCCCCGAGCTACGTCGACATCTCCCTGGCGGACGGCCGTATCCTCGGCGGTGAAGTCGGTCTGGCGGTGACCTTCGACGCCGATCCGGACTCGACCTACATCGGGCGCGGCTCTGTTTCCGAAGGCTATGTCGCTTTCCGGCCCGGTGGGTTCGGCGGCTATCGCTTGGCGAGCGTGAGCGGCGAGCTCCAGGTCGGCAGCGTCCGGGTCGCCTACGCTTGCGACGAAGACAACGATCCGAAGGAGGACAAGGCGTGCGAGACCAAGCAGGTGCCGCGCGGGTCCGCTCAGTGCAGTCTCGGCGGTACGGCCTGCAAGACCAACGGCGCCGCCTGCGCCAAGAACGGCGGCTGCAAGACCTGCCACGACAGCACCGTGACCTACTACCACCCGAACAACCCGAACAGGCCCATCGGCACCAAGTGCACGGGGTGCTCCTGCTTCTAGGGAAGCAGGAACTCCACGGCCTCGGCGCGAGCTGGAAAGGCGCGCCGGGGCCGAGAGGTTGCTCCTGCAGCCTACGATCTACTCAGTCTTCCAAGATGAAGAACACGTCCGTTGTCCAGAAGGACTTTCTATCGCTTCCCGGACTCTCCCAGGCCCGACCCCAATAGCGAAACTCATTGCCGTGCTCGTCCGTTCTTCGACTTGTCACAAACTGGAATCCGAGTCGCGCAATGGCTAGGTCGCGCAGGGTGAAGAGCTCTCCGGGCTGGCTGATGGCGTCGTGATTGTGGTCGATCCAAACGCCGAGATTCTTGAAGAAGGCGTCGCCGGAATCGATCCATCCATTCTCGTTGCCGCCGAGGTCGGCGAGATCGAACTCGGCTAGGGCTTCGTATCCGTGAGCCGTTCTTGCCCCCGTGAGGAGAGTGCGGCTGGCATCACCGAAGAGTTCGATGCCGTTTTCAAAGCCTCGAGTTCTCGTCCGGTTCCGGAATAGGAACCCATCGCCGGAGCCTCGCTCGGTCCAGCCTATAGACTCCAAGGCCTGGTCCCCGTCGATGTCGAAGGCCACGGGGTCCGCCAGTCCGGTGAGACGAAATCCACGGCCATCGAGGTCGAGGATGATCGGTGAGCCTCCACCTTGGTTGCCGCAACCCTGGTCGCCGCCGCAGTCTTCCTCGAACTCTTCTTGGTCATTGGTATTGATGGCATCGGCTTTCGCCTTCTCGGCGGAGGTGATTTCGTGGTCGGTCAGGAGGTTGCCGCTGGGGCTAACGCGGATACCGCCCATGATCGCGGTGTCGCAGCCATCGTTGTGTCCTAGCCCTAGATAGTGACCCAACTCGTGAGCGATCGTGTCGTTGATCGCATCGGCACTATGGGTGCAATTTACGGTGACGCCACCAGAGGTGTAGGAATCCCATATGGAGATCTCGTAGGTACTACCATTGAATGCTCCGCAGGCAGGCCTTTTCCCCTCTAGATACTTGATAGTGATCCGATCTTCAGATCCGCCAGGACCCTCGCTGAAGTAGGGCCAGTCGTTTGCTATGAATCCGTTGTCATGACCGTTGCAGTCGTTCCAGGCCGCCAGTCCAGCTCGGATCCCGTTTTTGATCTTTGCGGGATAGGAATTGCTGAACCCGATGGATGCAGTTCGAGCCGTACTGTAGCTGCCGTTGACGGGTGCTGTGTTGCATTGGGCTTGGCTTCCAACCGGCACCGAGATCGCGAGGGAAGCCCCGAGAAGAACCAGAGATCGAAGACGCGAATGTCGAGTCAAGGACGGTCCTCGGTGAGATTTCGAAGCCAGCCAAGGAAGCTCTCACTGTCGCGGCCTTCCCATTCGGGGTGAGCGATCTGGAATTTCTTCGGAAGGTGAACTCCCTCCGAAGAGTCGAGTAGGACAACCTGACCCTCTTCCAGTCGTCCCAGCGGCTCTCGCGGGGTCACGATGTCGTCGGGATTCACTTTCAGGAAATTCTGGATAAGGAGGAGTCGATCACTGAGCGCAAATGGTCCTTCCAGCGCTGAGGTCTCACGACAGACTCGGTCACCCTTGAACCTGAAGTCTGCTTGTCGCGAGCGAACAAAATGTACTCTGCCGACGGAAAGAGGGCCCCGCAGCACTTCCTCTGTTTCGAGGCGATAGAGGGTCATGGGATTTCCAAAGGAGAATCCCGGACTAGAGCCGGTGACCGTGCCGATGAAGACGTAGTCCGACTTCTGTATGGAAGTCGGGAGATCGAGGTAACTCGTGCTCCCTCGTCCGATTTCAACGGCGGGGTGACACTCTCCGGACTTTGCAGACTCTAGGGTGGATGTGAGCATCTCGCGATCACCCGACCGAAGAAGTGAGTTCTCTAGAGCGTGATCCGCCGCGGACTCCAGGTGAGCCGCCGAAACCCAGCCTGGATACTCGCCAGAGCCGGGATTGTAGATATCCGGCATCGGATCCGCCGCTGGCTGCTGGCTCGCCAACGGGCTGGTACTGAGCCATAGGAACACGAGAGCGGCAGCGATCTTGGAAGTGCGATGCAAGAGTTCTCCTTGTGAGCGGCTTGAGGCCCGTATCCAGCTCAACTTTATTTTGAAATATCATCAAAACTGATATACGCAAGTTGGATGCTTCGTCGAGGGGCTTTAGAGCCAAACGCACTTCGGCCCGAGGGATCGCCGGCGACTTGCCGGTTCGTCCTCGGGCCGAAAAGGGCTTCGCTGGGCTAACCGATCAGTTCCAGAAGTCGTCGCCGCCTTCGGCTTCCTCGGCCTTGAGGGCGACCTGCTCGTCCATCCAGGTGTCGTATTCGTCCTGCGGCAGGATGGTGAGGAAGCCGCGCATGCGGTAGTGGCCGAGGCCGCAGAGCTGGGCGCAGGCGATCTCGAAGTTGACGTCGTCTTTGCCCTCGCGCTGGCGGAATTCGGCGGTGGTCATGGTGGGCTCGAACCACAGCGGAATGGCGATGCCCGGTACGGCGTCCTGCTTCACCCGCATCTCGTTGAGCATGAAGCTGTGGATCACATCCTTCGACGACAAGGTGATGATCGCCGGTTTGTCCACCGGCAGGTAGAGCTGGTTGATGGTGGTCACGTCGTCGGCGCTATTGGGGTCGTCCGAATCGAGGCCGATGGGATTGGTGGCCGTGTCGACCAGTTCGACGTCGGTGCGTCCGTAGACGCCGTCCGGACCTGGATAGTGGACGTTCCAGGCGAACTGCTCGCCGATCACCCGCGCCACGATCGCCTCGTCCTCGGCCGGGAAGTCGTCCACCCGGTCGGACCACAGGGGAATGGAAAAGCCCACCAGCAACAACGCTTCGATCACCGCCACGGTGATCTCCAGCCACTTGCCGCTCTTGGTCTGGATGCCGGTGTAGCTCGCCTTGGGGTTCTTGCCGCGGCGGAAGCGCACCAGCAAGTACACGAAGAAGATGCCCCAGCCGACGAACAGCGCGGCCATCAGCCAGTGGACGATGAGGGTGACCTGGTCGAGGGCGGCTCCGTGGGCGGATGCCACCTCCGGCAGACCGAGTAGAGTTTCCATCGTTCGAACTCCTCCTTACCTCGACTCGACCAGTCGAAGGCCTCGCTGGGGTTCCTGAAGACGCTGAGCCCGGCGGCGCAGCAGCAGGAACAGGGTCAGCCCGCCGCCGATCATGGCGTAGAGCAAACCTCCGAGGAAAATGATCGACCAGCGCGCTCCGTCGATGACGGGCTCTTCCGCCTCGCCGTAGCACACCGGACAGGCCAGCAGGTCCCCGGGCCACAGGAAAAGGGCGGCTATCACCAACACCGTCGTCGTCGCGGCACGCGCCTTCCTATTTGTGCTCATAGATAGTCCACGTCCTTGGTCTTCTTGAGAAACCACGCGCCGTAGGCGCCCAAAGCCACCACCGTCAGCAGGCTGCCGAGGGCGAGCACCAGGTAGATGGTGCCGGAGCCGGCCCGGTAGGCGCCCACGCTCCACAGTCCGATCACCGCCGACAAGGCGGTGGCGAGAATGACGAAGACGACGTGGAAGGCTTTGAGGTTCAAGGATTCGTTTCCAGCAGTGTCTTACAGAGTGATGCGATCCATGTCCGTGAAGTAGGGCACGATCAGAACGAAGATGAAGAACAACACCGTCAAGGCCATGACGGCGTAGATCAGCTTGCGTTCGGAGATTAGGTGCATGAAGAAGCAGGCCACCAGCGAGCCCTTGGTCAGAGCGACCACCAGCGCCAGGGCGATCGCCGGACCGGTGGGCAGATCCAGGTAAGAGATGCCCACCGTGATCACCGTCAGGACCATCAGGCTGACAAACACCAGGATGTAGGTGCGAACCTGCTTGTCGATATCGTGTTCGGTCGCCATTGCGTCGCCTCCTACAGCAGGTAGAGAACCGGGAACAGGAAGATCCACACGAGGTCCACGAAGTGCCAGAACAGGCCCGACGCCTCGACCCGGTTGATGAACTGCTGCGGGGCGGTCTTCCACATCTTGGCGCCAGGGCCCCACAGGTAGGCGTTCATCGCCGCGCCGCCCACTACGTGCAGGCCGTGCAGGCCGGTGAGCGTGAAGTAGATGGCCAGGAAGGTGTTCGTTTCGGGGAGGTAACCGTGGTGGATCTTCGACGAGTACTCGATGTACTTGATCACCAGGAAGCCCAGGGCGCAGAGGATCGTCAGCCCCATGTACAGGCGGTATTTGCCGAAGTCCTTGCGGATCAGCGAGGCCCAGGCCATCACCATGGTGACGCTGGAAGAAATCAGCACCACGGTGTTCAAGGTGGCCAGCGGTACGTTGAGGATCTCGGAACCCACGGGCCATTCATCGGCCCCCACCCGCAGCAGAATGTAGGCGGCGAACAGGGCACCGAAGAGCATCACCTCGGAGGCCAGAAACAGCCAGATGCCGATCTTGACGTTGTTCAAGCCGGTGTCCGGCCGGGCGTCGACGGTATAGGGAATCGCTTCGGACATCGTGGGCTCCTATCCGCCCGCCGGCTGGGCTTCGGCTTCGCCCGGCGGAGGTGTGGTCTGAGTGGGCTCGAACTGCGGCGAGTAGTCCTTGTCGGCTCCCGGCACGCTGTATTCATAGGGGTTGCCGTAGACCACCGGCTCGGTGGCGAAGTTGCCGTGCGGCGGTGGTGAAGGTGCCGCCCACTCCAGAGTGGTGGCGTGCCACGGATTCTCCGACACCGCCTTTCCCTTCTTGAGGCTCAGGAAGAAGTTGATGATGAAGGGAATCTGGAAGATCGCCATCAGCCAGGCGGAGACCCCGATCATCAGGTGGAGATCGAGTGTTTCCTGGGCGTGGGCGTAGATCGAGCCGCCGTCATAGAGGCGCCGCTGCATACCGGCCATGCCCTGAACGAACATCGGCAGGAAGATGCCGTTCATGCAGATCAGGCTGCCCCAGAAGTGAATCTTGCCCAGGGTCTCGTTCATCATTCGGCCGGTGGCTTTGGGATACCAGTAGTAGATGCCCGCGAACAGGCCGAAGATGGTGCCCGGCGCCACCACGTAGTGGAAGTGGGCGATCACGTAGTAGGTGTCGTGCAGGTGGATGTCCGAGGCCGATAGCCCGAGGGGAAGCCCGGTCAGTCCTCCGATACCGAACATCGGTAGGAAGGCGACAGCGAAGAGCATCGGTGTGTTGAACCGAATCGAGCCGCCCCACAGGGAAAAGATCAACGCCGTCAAGATGATCACCGATGGAATCGAGATGATCATCGTGGTGGTCTGGAAGAAGGCGTTCATGAAGCTGCCCATGCCGGTGATGAACATGTGGTGCGCCCACACGATGAAGGACATGAAGCCCAAGAAGATCACCGAGTAGACCAGCGACTTGTAGCCCCACAGGGGCTTCCGGGTGTTGTTGGCGATCACTTCGGCGACGATGCCCAGGGCCGGCAGGATCAGCACGTAGACTTCCGGGTGGGCGAGGAACCAGAACAGGTGCTGCCACAGAAGCGGGCTGCCGCCGCCGGAGTTCTGGAGCACTTCGCCGGACACCACCAAACCGGAGGGCATGAAGAAGCTGGTGTCCATCAGGCGGTCCATCAACTGCATGAAGCCGGCCGCCTCGAGCGGCGGGAAGGCCAACAGCAGGAGGAAGGCCGTCACGAACTGCGCCCACACGAAGAAGGGCAGCTTGAAGAAGGTCAGGCCATCGGCGCGGAGCTGGATGATGGTGGTGATGAAGTTGACCGCGCCGAAGAGCGACGAGGTGATCAGGAGCACCATGCCCAAAAGCCAGAATGTCTGACCGGACGAGGCGATGTTCGCCAGCGGCGGGTATGAGGTCCAGCCGGACTGGGCGGCGCCGCCGGGGACGAAGAAGCTGGCGACCATTACCAGGCCGCCCATCAGGTACACCCAGTAGCTCATCATGTTGAGGCGCGGGAAGGCCATGTCCGGCGCGCCGATTTGGAGCGGTACCACGTAGTTGCCAAAGCCGCCGACGGCCAGCGGCACGACCCCCAAGAACACCATGATGGTGCCGTGCATGGCGCCCAATTGGTTGTAGAACTCCGGCAGCATGATGCCGCCGGGCATCTTGTCCTCTCCGAAGAGTGAGCCGAGGATGGGGAGCGCTTCGCCCGGATAGGCGAGCTGCCAGCGCATCAGCATCATCAGGCAGAAGCCCATGAGCAGGAACAGCAGGCCGGTGATGGCGTACTGGATTCCGATGACCTTGTGGTCGACGGAGAATACGTATTTACGCCAAAAACCGAGCTCCGGGTGGTGCTCGTGTGAGTGGTCAGCCATGGGTACCGCCCCCTTCCATCTGCAATCAACCGAAAGCCGGCCGCCGGGTGCTCAGCCGGGGCCGGCCACGGAGCACTATTTCTTCGGAACTTTGAAGGTGAAGTCGGCGGAGGCGGCGCCGTCCCCGACGGTGACCTTCGAACTCTGGGTACCGAGCCTCTCGTGCCAGGCCGAAATCTCATAGGTGCCGGCCGGCAGATCCTCGATGGTGAACTTGCCGTCCTTGCCGGATACGGCGAAGAAAGGGTGGCTCATCACCGCCGCGTAGGACTGCATCCACGGGTGGACGTCGCACTTCACCGGGAACACCGGCTCCGGCTTGTTGAGTACCTGGTCCTTCGAGGTCACGCTCGCCGGCATGCCGATGTTGAACTCGCGGTTTTCCTTCGGCAGGCCGTGGACGTTGTGGAGAATGCCATCGGAGTTCTTGAACTGCAGGGTCTGGCCGGCCATCACGCCCACCACGTGGGGCTCGTAGAGGCAGCCGACCTGGTCGATCACCACCGGCGTGGATGGCGGTTTGTAGTCTCCGGGCGGTGGATTCTTGACCTGCACGAAAACGTTGGCCAAGGCATTGTTGTCGCCCAACACCAGGATCTCCGGATACACCGGGCTGTCGTGCTTGGCGGCGCAGGCCGGGTCCGCATCCATCCTCAGGGGCTTCAGGTTCGGTACTCGGTCGTCATAGACGATGGTGCCCGTCACCGAACCGGCGAAAGCGGCCGGGGCGACGGCGAGTAGGCTCAAGACGATGGTGGCGATGAAAAGTCGTTGCAGCATAGGTCCTCCTAGGGATCGCGTAAGTTCGCTCATGGCCTGGGATTTCCAAGCACCGGTGAGAGGGTGCAAGGTCCGGGCCCCGATGTCATGAGTGCCGACTACATGTTTTCGAAGGCTAGCGATTCGGCCAGTCGAGGATCACGCACCGGCACCAGAGCCCGCCGCCGCAAGAGCAGGCCGAGGGTGCCCAGGAACAGGCCTCCCACCGCCAGCCACGCCGCAATGTCCAGGAGGCCGAGCCCCGTGGCATGTGGATGAGCTACGGGCATCACCAGCCAGTATAGGTCAACGAAGTGCATCACCAGCAGCCACAGGGCGCCGATCAGAAGGGGCGAGCGGCGGCGCTTGGTGTGTCGCGAAACGAGGTACAGGAACGGGATCACGAAGTGGCCGACGACCAGCAGTACCGTCCAAGGCCGCCAGCCATGCTCCAGCCGATGGGCGAACCAGAGGGTCTCCTCCGGGATGTTGCCGTACCAGATGAGCATGTACTGGGAAAAGCCGATATAGGCCCAAAACACCACGAACCCGAAGAGCAGCTTGCCGATGTCGTGGAAATGCTCGGTGGTGACCACTTCGGTGAGGGCGCCGGAGCGCTGCAGGCCCATGGTGAGCACCACCAACACCGCGAGAATCGCCACCACGCAGCCGGCGAAGAAGTAGACCGGGAAGATGGTGGAGTACCAGTGCGGATCCAGCGACATCAGCCAGTCGAAGGCGGCAAAAGACTGGGTCAAGGCGTAGGCCACCAGGGCCGGCGCGCTCAGGGTCTGCAGGCGGCGAGTGATGGATACGTCGCCGCTCGAGTCCTGGGCGATCGACCGGCGGCGGAAATAGATTGCGAGCGCCGTCCAGGTCGCCAGATAGATCACCGCCCGCACGGTGAAAAACCCCTCGTTCAGGTAGCCGGTCTTGCCCTGGAGGATGGGGTCCGCCGCCACCACGTCGGCGTGGGTCCAGTGGTAGAGATCGTGGGCGCCCAAGAAGATCGGGATGAACAGCAAGGCGAAGAGCGGCAGCGTGCCCATCAGGTCTTCCGCCAAACGCCGCACCACGGTGCTCCAGCCGGCGCGGGTCGCGTGCTGCACCAGGACGAAAAAGAGCCCACCCAGGGCGATGCTCAGGAAGTAAAGGTAGGCCACCAGATACGAGAAGTAGAAGTCGTGGCCGTGGCCGTGGGCGAGTACCGCCGTCAGCACGCCGCCGATGATCGCCAGGGCGAAGCCGACCACCGGCAAGCGCTTGACCCAAGATTCCGGAAGGTCGACTTCAGCTGGGTTCAGGGAGTCGCTCGTCATGGCTTCAGACATGGCGTCTCCTCAGGAGTCGTCGACCGAGCGGGCATCATCGCCGGAGCCATCATCGGCCGTCCCCGTCGATCCACTCGACGTGCTGGGCACCGAGATCCCGCAGCATCTGGATCGTTTCGTCGCCCTGGAATTTCGCGTCGTCGGCCTCGATGGAGATGAAGAAGCGGTCGTCCCCCACCCGTTCGAAGCGCTCCGAAGTGAACAGTGGGTGGTGGTGGCGCGGCAGTTTCGACATCGAAAGGAAGCCCAAAATGGCGCCGGCGGCGCCCCCGAGCACCCCGCACTCGAACATGATCGGCACGAAGGCGGGCCAGGAAAAGAGCGGTTTGCCGCTGATCACCAGCGGGTAGAGGGAGGTCGAAACCAGCCACTGCATGTGCATTCCCACGGCGGCTCCGCCGAGGCCCATGATCAGCACGAACCAGCCCACCGGCGAGGCCTTCAAGCCCATCGCCTTTTCGAGGCCGTGCACCGGGAAGGGGGTGTGGGCGTCCCAGGCGGAAAAGCCGGCGTCCCGCACGCCCTCGCAGGCGTGGTAGAGGGTCCCCGGGTCGTCGAACTCGGCCAGCACACCGTAGGCACCGCCGAAAGCAACCGGGGTGTCGTCGGCGACGGTCTGGGCGGTGAGGGGAGCGGTCATGGGATTCAGTGTGGCTTCGCTTCCGGCAGAACGCCCTTGACTTCCGAGATGGCGACCATCGGCAGGAAGCGGACGAACAGGGTGAACATGGTGAAGAACAGGCCAAAGCTGCCGAGGAAGGTGAGGGTGTCCCACAGGGTCGGAACGTAGTACCCCCAGCTCGACGGCAGGAAGTCGCGGTGTAGCGAAGTCACCACGATCACAAAGCGCTCGAACCACATGCCGATGTTGATGAAGATCGACACGATCAAGAGCAGCACGATGTTGGTGCGTGCCTTGCGGAACCAGAAGAGCTGCGGCGAGATCACGTTGCAACTCACCATGATCCAGTAGGCCCAGGCATAGGGACCGAAGGCGCGGTTGATGAAGGCGAACTGTTCGTAGGGATTGCCGCTGTACCAGGCGATGAAGAACTCGATGCCGTAGGCGAAACCGACGATGCTGCCGGTCAGCAGCATCAACTTCGCCATGCGGTCGAAGTGAAGTAGCGTCACCAATCCCTTGAGCTTGAAGACGACGCGGCAGAACACCATCAGCGTCACCACCATGGCGACGCCGGAGAAGATCGCGCCGGCCACGAAGTAGGGCGGGAAGATGGTGGTGTGCCAGCCCGGGAGCTGCGAGGTGGCGAAGTCGAAGGACACCACCGAGTGCACCGACAGCACCAGCGGCGTTGCCAGGCCGGCAAGGAGCAGATAGGCCCGCTCGTAGTGCAGCCACTGGCGGTGCGAGCCGCGCCAGCCGAGGGCGAAGAAGCCGTAGAGCAGGCGGCGGATTCTGGTCTTGGCGCGATCGCGCACCGTCGCCAGATCGGGCACCAGGCCGAGGTACCAGAACAGCACCGACACGGTGCCGTAAATCGACACCGCGAACACATCCCACATCAGCGGGCTGCGGAATTGCGGCCACATCGCCATCTGGTTGGGGATCGGCAGCATCCAGTAGGCGAGCCACGGGCGGCCGATGTGGATGCCCGGGAAGATCAGGGCGCACATCACCGCAAAGATGGTCATCGCCTCTGCGGTGCGGTTGATCGAGGTCCGCCAACGCTGGCGGAAGAGGAACAGGACCGCTGAGATCAGGGTGCCGGCGTGACCGATGCCGACCCAGAAGACGAAGTTGACGATCGGGAAGCCCCAGCCCACCGGCACGTTATTGCCCCAGATGCCAATGCCCTCCCAGAACAGCCAGGCGATGCTGACCCCGAGAAGCGAAAGGAGGGAGAGGGAGATGGCGAGAACGACGTACCAGCCGACCGGTGGCTTCCACTCGATCGGCCGGCTGACCGTTTCGGTGATGCCGCGAAACGTCGCGTCGCCAAGAACCAAAGGAGGCCGCTGCTCGATCGGATCAATACGAGCAGTGATCGGTTCGATGTCGGCGACGGCCATTCCGATTCTTATCCGAGATCTAGTCTCGGATGTCTTTACCATTGTAAATTTTCGATAGGACAGTTTTACATCGGCATCCCGCGGCGTCAAGGCGCAGTCCGTCGAGGCAGCGCCGCGACGAGCGCCGCCGAACCCTCAGCGGGGGCTGTGGCGTATCGCTTTGGCGGTTGCCGCGGCGCTCGCGACGCAGTCCGAAAGGCCCACTCCGTGGAAGGCGCTGCCGGCGAGATAGAGGCCCGGCTCGGCGCGCCGGGTGAGTTCCGTCACCCGCTGTCGGTGGCCGACTTCGTACTGCGGGTAACCCTGCGGCCAGCGATGGATTCGCGCCATCACCGGCTCGGCGGTGAGGCCGAGGAGATCCCCTAGTTCGGCTCTCGCGAGAGCCAGCAGGTCGCCCTCTGGCAGCTCGGCCCACTGCTCGCCACGGAGTCCGCCAACGAACATCCGCAGCAAGACATGGCCGGCCGGCGCCCGATGATCGAACTTTGTGGAGGTCCAGGTCGAAGCGACGATCCGCCGGCCTTCCTGGGCCGGCACGAAGAAGCCGAATCCATCGAGCGGGCGCGGCAGGTCCAGCTCGCGATAGCCGAGGGAAACCACCGCCGCGGACACCGCGCGCAGCTCTCCGAGGCCCTCAGCTAGGGCCGGGTTCCCGGAGGCCGCCAGACGAGCGGCGACGGCGGCCGGAACCGCCAGCACCACCGCGTCGGCGTCGAGGGAAGGCGCTCCGTCACGATGCACCCGCCAGCCGGCGCGGAGGCGCTCGATTGCGGTCACCGGCTGACCCGTCGAGAGGGTCACTCCCGCCTGCTGCAGCCTGCGTTCGAGTGCCTCGGTGAGACTGCCGACGCCCTCGCGCAGAGACCAAAACATCGGCTCCGGCGGCGGTGAGCCTGGTGTGGAGAGGTGGATGCCTGCAAGCCTCGGTGGTGCCCCCGGGCGGCGCCGGAGGCCGCGGACCAAGCTGCCGTGGCTGCGTTCGAGCTGCGCAAAACTCGGGAAGGTGGCCTCCAGGCTCAGGCGCTCCGAGTCGCCGAGGTAGATCGCCGCCAACTGCGGCTCCGCCAAAGTAGCGAGGGCTTCACGGCCGAAGCGCCGGCGGACAAAGCTCGCCAGGCTCTCATCGGTCGTTGCCCGGCGGGCCGGAATCCACGGTTCCAGGGCGACCCGCAGGCGTCCGGCAACGGACAACAAGGGCGACTGGAAAAACGGTTTCCAGCGGGTCGGCACCATCATCTGGAGTCCTTCCGGCAGCGGCACCAGCCGGCCCTGGCGAACTAGGAACACGCGCCTCTTGTGGTCGTTGCTCGGCACAAGTTGGTCCGCCAGGCCAAGCTCATCTACCAGTTCGAGGGCATCGGACTTCTGGCGCAAGAACGAGTCCGGGCCGCCTTCGACAAGGAACCCGTCAAAGCGTTCCGAAAGCACCTTGCCGCCAAAGCGCGGCGACCCTTCGACGAGGCAAACGCTTGGAAGGCGAGAGTCCTGAACGGAAAGGCTGCGGGAGAGGAAGTGAGCGGTCGCGAGGCCGCAGATTCCGCCTCCGACAATAACGACATCCATGGCGGGTGAGGACGAAGAGTTGCCCGGAATAGAACCGGATCAGGCCCGAAGGTTCAAGGGTTTGAATGGCCGGCAGCATAGCAGAGGGGAAGGTAGCGTCCTTGCTCCCGGCAGAAGGTATCGATACCATGTGAGCACTTCTTGATAGAACTTCGACTTTCCTTTGTCGTATGAATGACTGTGTGAAGGTTCGGTCATATAGTTCGGGAGATGTGTGCATGAATTCAATGCGGGAGCATCCCATCGTGGAGCTGGATCGGTTGATCCGGGGCAGTGCTTCCAAGGCGGAGCGGTCCCGCGCCATTCGTCACCTGTTGGCGGGTTGCCCGAGCTGTGCCGAACGGATCGCTCGCGAAGTCGGCTGGGAAACCGCTCGGGGCACGGCTCTACCGGCGGATCTGGTGGATGAGTCTGCCTGGCACAGAGCTCGTTCCCGCAAGGCTGAGCGAGCCGACGCGGAACGTATCGAAGCGGTGCTCGAACGGCTCTCCGTCGATGTGGCGTCGTGGGTCGAGGATGTACGGCAGGAGGCCAGGGGCACCGCCGCTCTCGCCGAGGCGCTGGCCGAGGGCAAACTCTCCAATCCGCTTGAGCACCTGGATGCGAAGTCCGTGCGGCAGCGGCGCAGCCTCTGCGAGCAACTGATCGAGCGGAGTATCGCGGCTCGTCAAGAGGATCCCAAAGTCACCCTGCGGTGTGCCGAGATGGCGATGGCCATTGCCGATGATGCCCTTGCCGACGGCGAGGCGGCACAGTTCGCCGAACTGCGGGTTCGAGTGTGGTCCGAACTGGGTAACGCACGGCGCATCAGCAACGACCTCGCCGGTTCCGACGCGGCCTTTGCCAAGGCCGGCCGCTACCTAGACGAACTGCCTCAGTGCGATCCGCTCCTCAAGGCGGAGTACCTTTCCCTGTTGGCCTCGCTTCGGGACTACCAGCGTCGCATGAAAGAAGCCCTGACCCTGCTGCGTCAAGCGGCGGTGATCTACCAGCGCCACGGTAGCGACGATGCGATGGCGAAGGTGCTCATCAAGGAAGCATCCATCCTCGCCAAGGCCGGCGAAGTCGAACAAGGACTCCAGGCCGTTTGGAGCGGTTTGCAGCGCATCGGGCCGGATGCCGATCTGTCCCTCGTGATGAGCGGTATCCAGAACCTGCTCCATCTGATGATCGACCGTGGGGCCTATGGCGAAGCCGCTCATTTGGTAGACGCAGTGGAACCTCTCTATCGCCGTTTCGCCGGCCGCATGCTCGGCCTACGACTCGATTGGCTCAAGGCGCGGATCGACCTCGAAACGAAGGGTCCGGAGGCGGGAGTGCGGTCTTTGGAAGCCGTTCGGCAGCGCTTTCTGGATCACGACCTACCGTTCGAAACGGCGGTGGTCTCCCTCGATCTGGCTCAGGTCTTTGCCAGCACAGGCGACACGGTACGGCTACATGAGACCGCTCGGCAGATGATTCCCATCTTTCAGCAACTCGATGTCACCCGCGACTTGATTGGCATCCTCGCCACGCTGCGCGCGGTCAGTCTTCGGCAAGAGGCGGCGCTCACCTTGATCGAGCGCTTGCGGCAGGGTCTCGGTGTAGCAGCGTTTCAGCCGCTCTAGCCTCTCGCTTGGGGTCGCCGTTTAGGGATGCCGGCTAGCGCGGACGTCTGCGTCAACTACCCAAACTCTCCGCGGTGCCAGACGATCTCCTCTGAAAAAGAAAGAACGGCCGGTCGCCTTCTCGCTGCGACCGGCCCTTGGGCCTGCTCGAGGGGCGCTGGTTTCCTGGCCTGCCTTTCTCACCGACAACCTACTGCGAGGCCGTAGGTCACTGAGTCTGCTGTGTTATCCGCAGAACCTCTCCTCGATGTACTGACAGTACGCCTTCGTCGCAGAACCCGAGGTTGCGTTGCATTTTCAGTGACCTACGGCCTCTCGCTACGGTCGTCGGCGAGAAATCCAGGCTAACCGTCAGGATCCATGGTCGCGCCGGTGTCGTCCTCGGCGGGCGGTGCCGGCGGATCGGCCTTCGACGCGCCGTCCATCTGCTCCACCGCCCAATCGAGAATGCGGCTGAACCAGCCGTGCCCTTCCGGTCCGGCCTGGTCAAACGCAGCGCCGGCTCCCCGCTCCGCGGGGGCCGCCGTCAACGGTGCGGCAACGAGCAACGCTGCCGCGATCAAGCACACCCATATCCACATACTTCGGCGATTCATAGCAAATCTCCAATGTTGTTCAACGTTATGCGTAAAAGATTCGCGGAATATAACGTAAGTACATACAAGTGTCTACGGGTGGGTCTGCATGGCTCGAGGGGCATCGCCGTGATCCACCGGTCCCGATGGGAGTGCAGGGGGGTAGGCGGCCGGCCGATTCGCTCTGCGGTAGCCTTGGACTTCGCTGCTGCTGACGACCGCTCACCGACATGCCCTCCGAGACTCCCCGTCGCCCCGCTCTTCGCCTCGGCGGTTGTCTGTTGGCGTCGGCCGTTGTGATCGTCGTCGGCCTACTGATCCTGAGTTGGCTGGTCGAGACCCCGACGCCGGGAGTGGACCTTGCGCCGGATCTCGACGCCTATGCGTGGGAGAAGTTGGAGGCGGACGGGAGACTAGAGAAAGGCGAAGAGGTTCTCGCCTTCTACGACCTCACTCGATCCTTGGACGGAAGCCATGCGGTGGTGGTGACCGAGCGGCGGCTGTTGCTCTTTCGAGGAGATCGCGAGCAGTTCTTGCGCTGGGGGCCGGACAGCACCGTCCGCCGCCTCCCCAGCAGCGAAGGTGCCACCCGAATTCAGGCCGGCGGCGAAGGTGCCACCCGAACTCCCGGCGAAGGCGCCACTCGAATCGAAGGTGCCACCCGAATTCAGGCCGTCCAGCCCGGCGAAGGTGCCACCCGAATCGAAGGTGCCACCCGAATTCAGGCCGTCCAGCCCAGCGAAGGTGCCACCCGAATTCAGGTGATCGGCAGCGGCGGCGTGATCACCTTCGAGGTCGCCGACGGCCACGGGGTGGGCCGTCTGGAACAAGCGATGCGCCGAGCGATGGCTACAGCGTCGCCGCGCTGAATTCGGGTGGCTCCCTCCGGGAGGCTCCCTGGGTAAGGGATTGGCGATCAGTCGAAAAGGGTCGAGGTGGCCTCTGCCGTCGGCGAGGGCTCGGCAGCGTCTTCGGCGCTGGCGTCTTCGGTTGCGGCCTCTTGCGCTGGGTCGGGTGGGTTGGGAGAGACCACAACATGGCGTCCGAGGCCGCGGTGCCACACCATGCCGCTTTCGTCGGTGCGATGGCGGAGGAAGAAATTGAGCTTTGAGTCCAGATCGTCGATGAAGTGGAGAACGATGGCCTCAGGCGTTGATGGTTCCACCGGCGAGGAGTACTCCTTGCGCCCCTGGTGGGAGAGCACCAGATGTTCGAGCTGCAATTGGAGGTCGGCGGGGACATCGGGAATCGCCCGGCAGGCTTCACGCACCATGTCGCGGCCCATTACCACGTGGCCGATCAAGCGGCCTTTCATGGTGTAGTCGTTGGCGGGCATGGCGCCGAGCTCATCGAGCTTGCCGAGGTCGTGGAACAGCACCCCGGCGAGCAGCAGGTCTCGGTTGAGGCTGCCGGGGTTCAGTGTTCCGTAGTGCGCCGCCACGGCGTCGGCTAGTTCGGCCATCGAAACGACGTGTTCGAGCAGACCGCCGCGATAGGCGTGGTGCATGGCCTTGGCGGCTGGATGCACCCGTAGGCGTTCGCCCCATCGGTCTAGCGACCAGGCGGCGAGCGCCTTGAGAGCAGAGTCGTCCAGGCTCGACATGAGTGCCTGCAACCGACCATACATCTCGTCGATGTCGTGGCGGGTCGAAGGGATGAGCCGTCCTTCGTCGAAGCCGAAGCGCCGGTCTTCCTCGGTGGCCTTCCGGCACTCGTCAACGGTCAGTTGGAGCTGATCCCGATACTCCTTGACCAGACCTCGAAAGGCGACGAAGTCGTGGGCCTCGAATTCGGCGGTCAGGGCGGCGCTGTCGCTCCAGATCTTGCCGGCCATGGATGCCGTTTCGTCAGCGATCTCGAGGTCGATGAAGGTCTTGCCGTTGCGGTCCTCGCGCACTTCTTTGCGAGTGACCAGGGCAAACCCCTGGACTCCGTCCCCGGATTGCCAATCGATGATCGGTTCGTTTTTGCGAAATTGACCCATGGTCTTCCTCCGGGGTGAGTGTATCCGAGCGACGACTGGTATCTTTGGCAACCGGGGCGCGGTGGCCGCCGTACCTGATTAGACGGCGTTGCCGTGCCCGCGGATCGGTAACCTCCGACGTTCCTTCGATGCTTCGCGTAGTTCCGCGTGTACTCCCACGAGGTGCCTCTATGACTTCATTCCGTTCACCCCTTGAAGCGCTACTTCTTTCGAATGGTTGGCGCGCCCCCTGGCGGCCCACCGTGATGACGATCTTGCGGGTCGGTTTGCTGGGACTGCTGTCGGTTCCACCGGCGTTAGGCCAGGTGGCCTTGCCGGAGGCGGACTTCGCCCTGTGGAGCGACAACCAGCGAGAATTCTTCACCGAGGGTCCCGCCCTGCTGTTGACGGCGGAGGAGCGCGAGCGCATCGCCGGCCTCGACGATGCCCGACGGCAGAACGAGATTCTCTCCTTCGTGTCCACGGATCCGCTTCCGTCGACTCCGCTGAACGAACTCGCCGAGGGCATCGAACGCCGCCGACAGTTGGCGCGCGGGGAGTTTCTTTCCCCGCGGGATGTGCGGGCGCAGCTCCTGTTTCTCAACGGGCGTCCCGTTTTGCGGGATGTGATCGAGTGCGGCATCGTCCTCAAACCGCTCGAGATCTGGACCTTCGGTGGCACTCCCGAGCAGCCGGCGGATCTCAAAGGCGGCACCTCGGTGGTGGTTTACCAGCCGCAGCCCGATGCCCCCTGGCGGCTGTGGGTGCCGCTCGATTCCAAGCGGGTGCTCTACACACCGGAGATGGAGAGTTTTCTCGAGCAGCTACATCAGTTCCAGGGCGCCAACCCACGCTTTCGGCTGGACATCCGCACTTGCCGAGCGGTGAAGCGGCTGGACAAGGTGACCGGCGTCAAAGCGCTTCTCGGGTACGACAAGAACCGCCCCCTGGCGGAGTCCTATTCGCGTTTCTTGGATCCGCCCAGAGATCTGGCCGCTTGGGCGCGAGAGGCGGCCGCCACGGCGCTGCCGGAATTGCCCGGCCGCCTTGCCGTCGAGGATCTCGTGGTGACCTTCCCGGAGCGCCAGTCTCAGCGCACGGTGGCCCGCGCTCGCATCACTCTGCCCCCGGAATCGGGCATCGAGCTGGCGACGGCGAGCGAGGAGGAGGGCGGCCGACCGGAGCTGCGGCTGTTGATGGAAGGCGTGGTGGAACTCGACGGTGAGCCCTTCGACTCCTTCCGCGTGCGCTTCCGCCAAACCGATCCGTCCCTCGACACCCCGATCCTGCTGGTCCTCGACCGCGCTCTGCGGGCCGATCGCGAATACGTGATGCGCCTGCGCCTGCGGGACGAGGTCAGCCTGCGGGAGGTGGATCTTTCCGCTGGTTTTCGGGTGCCGCGGGAGGCCGACGGCTCGGCCGAAGAAGCGAAACCGGAGGGTGTGGTCGAGCTACTGGCGGACGGGCGCGGAGCTGTGGGCCCGGATGCGCTGCTGCTCACGCCGCCGGAGGAAGACGTCACCGTCGGCTTGTGGCGCACCGAAGCGCTGATCAGCGGAGACCGCATTCGGAAGGTCACCTTCTTCGTTGACGGCGAGCCGCAGCTCACCCGTAGCCGTCCGCCCTTCGGGGTGGAGCTGCGTTTGGCTCAGGTTCCTCGGGAGCAGACCGTGCGGGCTGAGGGCTACGACGACAACGGCGAGATGGTCGCCTTCGATGAACTGGTCGTCAACCAGGTGCGAGGAGCCTTCGCGGTGCGCCTGGTCTCTCCCGTTCAAGGATTCGAAGGCAGCGGCATGGTGGAGGTGCGGGCGGAAGTGGTGGTACCCGAGGCGCGGCGGGTGGAAACCGTCGAAATACGCTTCGGCGATCAGGCCGTCGCCACCCTGACCGCTCCCCCCTGGACCGCCCAGGTCGAAGTGCCACCGCCAACGGAGGGTGACCTACAGTACGTCTCCGCCGTCGCCATCCTCGACGACTCGCGCAGCGCCGAAGCGGTGCGGTTTCTGAACGCGCCGGATTTCGTGGAAGAGGTCGACGTTAACCTGGTCGAGCTCTATGCGGCGGTTCTCGATCGCACCGGCCGGCCGGTGCAGGGCCTCCAGGAGTCCGATTTCGAAGTGTTTGAAGACGGCCGGCGGCAGGAGATCCGCAAGTTCGAGCAGGTCATTAGTCTACCCCTGTCGGTGGGCGTGGTGGTGGATATGTCCGGCTCCATGGCGGACTCCATCGGCCAGGCCCAACAGGCCGGGAAGGACTTTATCGAAGAAGTCTTGAAGCCCGGTGACCGCTGCTTCGTGATGGGCTTCGCCGACCGGCCGGATCTGCTGATGGCGCCGTCCGACGACGCCGAGGCGTGCCTCTATGGCCTCGACGGCCTGACCGCCATCGGTGCCACGGCCCTGCACGACGCGGTGGTCAGCAGCCTGTACTACTTCCGCGGCGCGCGCGGCCAGAAGGCGTTGGTGCTGTTGTCCGACGGCGACGATTCGGCGAGCAACATCTCCTTCGACATCGCCGCGGAGTATGCTCGGCGCAGCGGAGTAGCGATCTACGCCATCGGCTTCCGGGTGGGGCCGCTGGCCGTCAACGTCCGGCAGAAACTGGGACGCCTGGCCGAAGATACCGGTGGACGCACGTTCTACGTCAGCACCGCGGAGGAACTGAAGGAAGTGTACGACCAGATTGAAGACGAACTGCGCAGCCGGTACCTGGTGGCCTTCTCCTCCGACCGGCAAAGCTCCGCCGGCGAAGAGAACGAATTCCGGGAGGTGGAACTGAAGGTCAAGAAGCGGGGCCTCAAAGTGCGCACCATGCGCGGTTACTCGCCGTGAAGCGATGGGTTCGAAGGGCGGCCCTCGCCATCACCGCCGCCGTCGCTATGGCTGGCACCCTGGCGGCGGCCGGCGGAGCGCCGACGGAGCTGGAGCTGGATGGGGTGAACGGGCGCTACAGCAACCCCGGGGTGACCGTCGAGCCGGAGAGTCAGGGGCCGGTCCGCTTGAAGCTGACCTCGCCGAGCAACTCCCTGTGGCTGGACTCGAATCTGGTGACCCTCGAACCGTTGGGTGACGGCGAGCATCGAGCGCGCCTGGAGGTGACCTTTCACGGCGAAGGTTGGCTGGTAGCGGAACTAGATACCGGCGCCGGCGCGAGTCCCTTCGAGGACCGGGTGGTCGTGCCCTCCCAGAGCCTAGAGATTGCCGGCCGGTTGCGCCTCACCCGCCGCGGCGACGGCTACGACATCGTTCCCCTGGAAATCCCTGAGACGGTACCCGTGCGCTTCGAGAGCGGAGTAGCGCAGAGCCTGCTATCGATCTGCCGCGGCCTCGCCGCCCTGCCGATCATGCCGATCGACTGCCGCATGATCGAACGTGCACTGACCCGCGCGGATTTGCCGCTGCCGGAGGCCGGTGAGGTCTTTCGCCTGCCCGACGCCCAGCTCACCGAAGATGACCGCCGCCGCCTGGATGCCTACCTGGCCAGCGCCGAGGGCGGGAGTTGATGCTGCAGCGCGCTCCTCTGACGGCGTTCTTCATCGCCTCGATCGTTCTGGCGTTCCTGCTCGACGCCGGCTTGCGCCTGGTCGGGTGGGGCGATGTCCTTTTCCAGCTCGGCGCCAACTTCGGGCCGCTGGTGGCGGAAGGCCAACTGTGGCGGCTGTTCACCAGCATGTTCCTCCACGGAGGGATTCTTCATCTGGCGGTCAATGCCTGGGCGCTCTACCAGTTGGGAGCCCTGGTCGAGATCTGGATGGGCAAGGGGAGGTTGGCCCTGGTGTACCTAGCGACGGGTTTGGCGGGCTCCTTGGCGAGTGTCTTGTGGAATCTTTTCGGTCAGGCCGAGCCGCGGCCGAGCGTGGGAGCGTCCGGCGCCATCTTCGGTCTGTTGGGCACGTTGATCGCCTTTCTGGTGCGCCGCCGCGATCGCCTGCGGCCGGAGGCCAAGAGTCTGCTCTTGAACCTCAGCTTCTGGGCCGCCATCAACATTTTCTTCGGTCTGAACGTCGACGTGATCGACAACGCGGCCCACATGGGCGGCATGATCACCGGCTTCGCCATCGGCTGGTTCCTCCAGCCCCGCCGGCTCCTCCGCGAGCCCCCACCCTCCTAACCACCCAGGTACCACCCGAATTCAAGGACAATCTTCTAGGCACCACCCGAATTCAAGACCCTCGCTCGACGCGCGCCGAATCATCTTGGATTCGGAGGAGACTCAGCCCGCGAACGGAGTATCTCTCAGTGGAGCGAGCGATGTTCGTCCCGTTCGGCGTCTCCTTGGACATGATGCCTAGATCATTACTCTACGTACCCCAAAAAGGTGGCCTGTTCATGGTCACCTCACGCACAGTTCACGGTCGATTTCTCCTACGTCCCAGCGTTCGGCTCAACGACCTGATCGTGGGAGTCCTCGGCAAGGCACAGCGTAAGTACGAGGTGGCGATTCATGCTGCTGTCGTTCTCTCCAACCACTATCATCTGTTGATTTCGGTGCGTGATGCAGAGCAACTTGCTTCGTTCATGTGCTTCTTCAACAGCAACGTAGCTCGCGAGGCGGGTCGGCACCATCGCTGGAAGGAGAAATTCTGGGGGCGACGGTACCGAGCAACGTTGGTGAGCGATGAACCCGAGGCTCAGTTAGATCGACTACGCTACGTCTTGGCTCAAGGAACCAAAGAAGGGCTAGTGGGGAATCCCTTGCAGTGGCCAGGAGTGACCTGTGTACCCAGTCTGGTAGCAGGAGTTCCGTTGAAGGGAGTCTGGGTCGATCGCAGTGCGATGTGTCGTGCTCCGAGAGGACTAGGGAGGCCGAAGGAAGGTGATTTCGAGCAACCTGAGGCAGTCGTGTTCTCTCCCATTCCCACTCTTTCCCACCTGAAGTTAGAAGCCTATCGGGAGGAGGTAAATTTTCTTTTGAGAGGTATCGTCGAGGAGGCCGCTCAGTTGCACAGGAGCCGTGGAACTCGGCCCGTCGGAAGAAAAGCTATTTGCCGGCAGGCTCCGCACTCCCAGCCGAAGAAGTTCGAGCCTTCGGCGGCGCCTCACTTTCACTTCGTATCACGCGCCGTTGGACAGGCGTTTCAGCAAGCCTACGACGAGTTCGTTGGCGCCTATCGGCGGGCTGCCGATCGTCTCCGAAGAGGTCGAACGGATTTCCGATTTCCCGAAGGCTGCTTCCCACCTCGGCTCCCCTTTGTCGTTCCTGAAATAAGACCTGGATAGTTGAGCCGGTCGATCCTAGGAGGCTGACAGGAGTTCATTTGGCGGTACGGGTCGAGAGCTGCTTTTCGACGCTACAGGAGAGGTGTAGCCGTGAAGGACTTTTTCTGCTGGGTGGTCCAGAACCTTGAGCCATTTGCAAGCCTTCGTACCAAAATCCAGGGCATCAAATGCTCCGAATTGCTCGGCATGGGAAGCTCCTGGAGCGAACTCGACTCCGTGAGCCAACATTCCCCTGGCACCTACTGCGTGGGTTCTACATTCCCCTGGCGCCTGCGGGGTTGGCGCCTGCGGGGTTGGCGCCTGCGGGGTTGGTGGCGCGGACGAGTTGGCCCAGGGGCTTGGGCGGGTCGATCCAATTGCCCTGGATGTAGTCGACGCCGATTTCTTTGAGGAGGTTTTCGGTCGCCTGGCTGCCGACGGATTCGGCCACCGTGCGCATGCCGAGGAGGTGTCCCAGCCGGTGGACGGAGTCGACCATGGCACGGTCGAGGCGGTCGGTGACCATGTCCTGGATGAAGTGTCCGTCGATCTTCAGGTAGTCGACGGACAGGTCCTTCAAATAGCCGTAGGAGGACATGCCGCTTCCGAAGTCGTCCAGCGCGAAGCGGCAGCCGCGGCGGGACAGTTCGCGCATCAGCGTCTTGGCCTGGGCGAGGTTGGCGATGGCCGCCGTTTCGGTGATTTCCAGGCAGATCTTGGTCACTGGGATGCCCGTACGCTCGAGTTCTCGCAGGATGAATGGCAGGAAGGTCTCGTCGCCTAGGGAGACCGCCGACAGGTTGATCCAGCACAGTCCGACACCGGCGAGTTCTTCGGGCGTCAACTCGGCCAGGGTGTTCAGAGTGGCGCCGATCACCCAGCGGTCGATACTCCGCATCAGGCCGTAGCGTTCGGCGGCGCGGATGAACTCGCTCGGATTGTGCACTTGACCGGGTTCTTCTTCCATCCGCAGCAGCACCTCGAAGGAGCGCAAGCCGTCGTCCGGCACGGCGAGCGGTTGCACCGTTTGACCGTAGAGAATGAAGCGGTCTTCCTCCAGGGTGCGCTGGATGCGGACCACCCAGTCCATTTCTCCGTAGCGTCGGACGAATTCCGCCTCCGCCGGTAGGTAGACCTGAATTCGGTTGCGTCCTTTGTCTTTGGCGACGTAGCAGGCGTGGTCGGCGGCGGACAATAGGTGGGCGACGCTTTCGAATTCCGGCTCCACCGGCACCAGTCCGATACTCGCCCGGCAGGTGAAGGTCTTGTCCTGCCAGCGAAACCGTAGCTGCTCGAGCGAACGGTGGATGGCGGTCACCCGCTGATGCGCATCCTCGATGGTTTCTGTCGGCAGCAAGAGAGCAAATTCATCGCCTCCCAGGCGCGCGACGATGCCGTCTTCGCTCACCTCTTCCTGCAGCAGTCGTGTCACCCGTACCAGGAGTTCGTCGCCAGCGAAGTGGCCGCAGGTGTCGTTGACCAGCTTGAACTGATCGAGATCCAGGTAGGCCAGTGCGTGAAGCTGCGCGGACCCGCGGGCTTCCGCCAGGGCGCCGTGAAGGCGTGCATCGAAGGCCTGCCGATTGAGCAGGCCGGTGAGGGCGTCGTGGGTTGCTTGGTGGGCGAGCTGCAGGGCGAGTAGACGCTTTTCGGAGACATCCTGAAAGACGATCACCGTACCGAGGAGCCGATCTTCGCTGTCGCGGATGGGGGACAGCGAACTCTCTACGGCGAAGCGGGCACCGTCGCGCCGCAGTAGGGTGGTGCGGTCCATCAGCCGGACGGTGCCGTGCTTGGCGAGGCTCCAGCCGGGGGGCGGTTCGATCGGTTCGCCGGTGGTTTCCGTGACCAGCCGGAAGATCTCATTCAAGGGCCGGTCGCGGGCTTCGTCGATGCTCCAGCCGGTGAGGTTCTCGGCCACCGGATTCAGGTACTCGATGCGCTCTTCCGGATCGGTGGTGATCACGCCGTCGGCGATCGAGGCGAGGGTCACGAGGGCCAGCTCCTTTTCCGCCGACAGAGCTCGCACTTGGTCCTCGTAGGCCCGGGTGGTGTGACCCAGGAGATTGCGGAGGATGGCGTTTTCGAGCTTGGCGTCGCTCATCGGTTCTTCTCTCGCAGCCGCATCAGCACCGCCGTCTGATTGTGCAGGTTGACGTAGCCGGTCCGGCTCGGTCCGACCTCGCCGAGGGTGGTCAAACCCACCAGCGGGGCGCCGCCCAGAGCGCGATGCATTTCGATGGCTTCCTCCTCGAAGCGGTCCGCCAGCAGAAGTTCGCGCCCGACGCAGGACATCAACACGGCGAAGTCGACCGGTTCCCGGGTCTCCGGCGCCGGGCGCCGACCGCCGTGGAGCAGCGAGTGGTCGGCGGGAATGCCGAAGCGCACCCGATCTCCAGTGCGCAAATCTCCCCAAAAGGTGACTTCGCCGGAGGCATCGTCGAAGGATCGCAGGGCTCGGAAGAGGCCTCGACGGTCGTCGTCTTCACCCTCGAGGATGAGTGGGAAGCGGAGCGCCGCGTCGGGCATCGGGGCGAGCTGGCCATCGACCTCGAAGAACCGCCGAAACCACTCCGTGGCGGAGGTACCGTCGATTTCGTGGAGGGTGCTGTCGTGGGCCTCGGTGACGCGGTAGAAGGGTCCCGCCGGCTGCCACTCAGCGAACACTTCGAGGCTGACGTCGACCCCCGAAAGCCACAGCACGACCCCTTGATCCTCCACGATCTGGCGGTCCAAGAAGACCCGCGCGACGCTCTCGAAGTCCGCCGAGGCCAGGCCGCCGGCAATCACCGGCTGGGCGGTGTCTCCGCGTAGCTGGCGGCGCAGCCGGGTCAGGGTTTCGGTCGCCAGCGAACACCGTCCGGCGAACAGCAAGAGGGAGGCGTCCGCGTCGCGGCAGCCCGCCGCCAGGTTCGTCTCGGACGCATCGAGGGTCTGCGCGCGCAGATCGGCCGATCCGCCGACGCTCAGCAGCATCAAGGCGCCGTGACTGTGGTGGTGCTGGTCGACGAACTGGCTGAGCGCTTCGCAGCCACAGCGCAAGCTGTCCGGCCAGCGTTCGGCGAGCTGGTCGACGGCTTGGCGGAAGTTGGGGCCGGGCGGCAGGAAGGCGAGCACCAGATCGGGCCTGTCCGCCTCGATGGCGGCGAGCTGGGCCGCCAGATCCGGCGTCGGTGCGAGAGCGTGGGTGGTGCAGTCCATGAAGGAATCCGAGGACGGTGCCTCGGGGTCGGGTTCCCGGTCAGTCGAATCCGGCGTCTCGGTGCTCGCCATACACCCGGCGCAGGGTGTGCGACACCTCGCCGAGGGATGCGTTGGCGCGTACCGCGGCGAGAATCTCGGGCATCAGGTTGCGGTCCTCCCGGGCGGCCCCTTCGAGGGCTTCGAGGGCCCCGCTCGTCGCCGCGCCGTCGCGGCTCGCCTTGAAGGCCCGCAGGCGTTCGACTTGCTGTTTTTCCTGTCGTGGGTCGATTTCGAGCACCTCCGGCGCGATCTCGTCTTCCGAGGGGTAGGCGTTGACCCCCACCACCGTGACGTCTCGTTCCTCCAGGGCCCGCTGGTAGGCGTAGGCCGCATCGGCGATCTCGTTTTGTTGGAATCCCTGCTCAATGGCTGCCCGGGCGCCTCCCATCTGATCGATCTTCTCGATGTACTCGAGGGCTCGGCGTTCGATCTCGTCGGTCCAGGCCTCGATCGCCCAGGAGCCGCCGAAGGGGTCGGCCACGTCGGCGATGCCGCTCTCGTGGGCGATCACCTGCTGGGTGCGAAGCGCCAGCCGGGCCGCCGGCTGGGTGGGCAGCCCCAAGGCTTCGTCGAGCGCGTTGGTGTGGAGCGATTGGGTGCCGCCGCAGACCGCCGCCAGGGCCTGGACGGCCACCCGCACCACGTTGTTCTGCGGCTGCTGGGCGGTGAGGGTGGAGCCCGCCGTCTGGGTGTGGAAGCGCAGCCACAGGGAACGCTCGTCAGTGGGTGCGAAGCGTTCCTTGACCAGCTTCGCCCACAGCCGCCGAGCGGCGCGAAATTTCGCTACCTCTTCGAGGAAATTGTTGTGGGCGTTGAAGAAAAACGAGACCCGGGGCGCGAAGGCGTCGATGTCCAGGCCGCGCTCGAGGGCGGCTTCGAGGTAGCAAAGGCCGTTGGCCAAGGTGAAGGCCACTTCCTGCACCGCCGTCGAGCCGGCCTCGCGGATGTGGTAGCCGGAAACCGAGATGGTGTTCCAGCGCGGCACCCGGTCGGCGCAGAAGGCGATGATGTCCGTCACCAGCTTGAGGGAGGGCCCCGGCGGGTAGATGTAGGTGCCGCGGGCGGCATACTCCTTCAAGATGTCGTTCTGGACGGTGCCACCCACTTTCTCCCACGGTACCCCCTGATCTTCGGCCACCACCAGATACAGCGCCAGCAGGGTGGCCGCCGTCGAGTTGATGGTCATCGAAGTAGTCACCCGGTCGAGGGGGATCCGGTCAAACAGCCGCCGCATGTCGTCGATCGAGTCGATCGCCACTCCCACCCGGCCGACCTCGCCGAGGGCTACCGGTTCGTCCGAGTCGTAGCCGATCTGGGTGGGTAGGTCGAAGGCGACGGACAGACCCGTCGTGCCCTGATCGAGCAGATAGCGATAGCGCCGGTTCGATTCGTCGGCGGTGGAGTAGCCGGCGTACTGCCGCATGGTCCAAAGGCGCTTGCGGTACATCTCGCGATAGAGCCCGCGGCTGAAGGGGTACTCTCCGGGCCGCTCGGCGTGGCGGTCGCCGCCGTTTGGCCGGTCGCCGGGGCCGTAGCTCCCCTGGATGGGAATCCCGGAACTGGTTCGGCGGCTGTCGTCGTCTCGTGAATCGTTGGCCATGACCGAATTATACGCACCCTCGGGAGGGCTAACTCGCGGCATTCGAAGGGTTTGGCCGGATACGGCCAAATCTCCGCTCCTACGCAACATATGCGCCCATTCTCCTCTTGACACCACAAGATGTAGTGCTTATCCTACAGGTCGACTTTCGAAGTCGAGCCAGGGAAGCCGAAATCGGGGCACTTGAGCACCCCTCCGCCGAGTCGGCGGGCGGGCGAGACGGCGTGTGATGAACGACCGTGCCGCCGCGGTCCGAGGCGTCCGGCGAGCGAGCTTTCAATGAGAGTCGATTGGTGGGATTTCCAGCAGCAAACGAAAGCGGTGTGAAAACCCGCTGCGAGGGCGCCAAAGTTCTTCGGCGCCGTTTTCTTTGCGGTCCTTTCTTTGTAGTCCTGCAGTCCTCGAGCTAGCGTGAGCGAAACGACAACGAGTTTGTACGAATCTGATTAGGTCACTGAGGAGAGACGATGGCGACGGAGCCGACCATCCAGTCACACAACCCGAATAACCAGACGAGCCAACCCATGGCCGAGCGCACCTCCGCCGGCCTGGTCTTCGAGCGCCGCTTCACCGAGCCCGGAGTCGATCCCTTCGACGCCATCGAATGGCACGTCCGCGATGCCGTGATCGGCAACGAGAAGGGCGAGACGGTGTTTGAACAGAAGGACGTCGAGGTTCCGAAGTTTTGGTCTCAAACGGCCACCAACGTGGTGGTGAGCAAGTATTTCCGCGGCCAACTCGACACCCCCCAGCGCGAGTCGAGCGTCAAGCAGATGATCGGCCGGGTGGTCGACACCATGACCCACTGGGGCCGCGAGGGCGGCTACTTCGCCAGCGAGGCGGACGCCGACACCTTCCACGCCGAACTCAAGCACATCCTGGTCAACCAGTACGCCTGCTTCAACTCGCCGGTGTGGTTCAACGTCGGCATCGAAGAGCAGCCGCAGTGCTCGGCCTGCTTCATCAACTCCGTGGCCGACACGATGGACTCGATCCTCACCCTCGCCCGCACCGAGGGCATGCTGTTCAAGTTTGGCTCCGGTACCGGCTCCAATCTGTCGAGTCTGCGTTCCTCGAAGGAGCATCTGGCCGGCGGCGGTACGGCGTCCGGACCGGTGTCCTTCATGAAGGGCTTTGACGCCTTCGCCGGCGTCATCAAGAGCGGCGGCAAGACCCGCCGCGCCGCCAAGATGGTGATCCTCGACATCGACCACCCGGACATCATCGAGTTCATCCAGTGCAAGGAGATCGAGGAGAAGAAGGCCTGGGCCTTGATCGAGTCCGGCTATGACGGCTCCTTCAACGTGCCCGGTGGCGCCTACGACTCGATCTCCTACCAGAACGCCAACCACTCGGTGCGGGTGACCGACGAGTTTATGCAGGCGGTGGAGGACGATGGTGAGTGGACCACCCGCGCCGTCACCGGCGAGCGCCAGCCGATGGACTCCTACTCCGCTCGCGAACTGATGAAGATGATCTCCGAGGCGGCCTGGGTGTGCGGCGATCCGGGGATGCAGTACGACACCCAGATCAACGACTGGCACACCTGCGCCAACACCGACCGCATCTACTCGAGCAACCCGTGCAGCGAGTACATGTTCCTGAACGACACGGCGTGCAACCTGGCGTCTTTGAACCTGATGAAGTTCTACGACGAGGACACCGGCTTCGACGCCGAGACCTTCAGCCACACCTGCGAGGTGATCATTTCGGCGATGGAGATCATCGTCGACAACGCCAGCTACCCGACGCCGCAGATCGCCGAGAACTCGCACCTCTATCGGCCCCTGGGCATCGGCTACGCCAACCTGGGCGCTCTGCTGATGGCCCGCGGCCTGCCCTACGACTCCGCTGCCGGGCGCGACTACGCAGCGGCGATCACCGCCCTGATGTCCGGCTCGGCCTACGCCCAATCCGGTCGGGTGGCGGCGGTGCAGGGGCCCTTTGCCGGCTTCGAGCTGAACCGCGAGCCGATGATGCGGGTGATGCGCAAGCACCGCGACGCGGTGTCGGACATCGACACCGCCCACGTGCCGATCACGCTGGTGCAGGCGGCCAAGCAGGCGTGGGATCAGACCATCGAGCTGGGCGACGGCGCCGGCCTGCGCAACAGCCAGATCTCGGTGTTGGCGCCGACCGGCACCATCGCCTTCATGATGGATTGCGACACCACCGGCGTCGAGCCGGACATCGCTCTGGTCAAGTACCGCAAGCTGGTCGGTGGCGGCATGATCAAGATCGTCAACAACACCGTGCCGAAGGCTTTGAAGCGTCTGGGCTACGACAAGGAAGACATTCGCTCGATCGTCGAGTACATCGACGAGAACGACACCATCGAAGGCGCCGACATGCTCGAGGACGAGCACTTGTCGATCTTCGACTGCGCTTTCAAGGCGGCCAACGGCCAGCGCTCGATTCACTACATGGGGCACATCAAGATGCTGGCGGCGGTGCAGCCGTTCATCTCCGGCGCCATCAGCAAGACCGTCAACCTGCCGGAGGAGTCCACACCGGAGGACCTGCAGGAGGCCTACATGGAGGGCTGGCGACTGGGCTTGAAGGCCGTCGCCATTTATCGCGACAACTCCAAGCGCAGCCAGCCGCTGTCGACCAAGCAGGACGAGGCCGACACCAAGGTCGTCGCCAAGGCGGTGCGGCGCAAGCTGCCGAGTGAGCGCGAGGCGATCACCCACAAGTTCCAGGTGGGCGACCACAAGGGCTACATCACCGTCGGCCTGTACGAAAACGGCATGCCGGGGGAGATCTTCCTGACCATGGCGAAGGAAGGCTCGACCATTTCCGGCCTGATGGACGCCTTCGCGACGGCCATCTCCATTGCTCTGCAGTACGGCGTGCCGCTCCAGACGCTGGTCGACAAGTTCAGCCACACGCGCTTCGAGCCGTCGGGCTTCACCCGCAACCCGGAGATTCCGATCGCCAAGTCCGTCACCGACTACATCTTCCGCTGGTTGGCCTCGAAGTTCCTTGGCCACGAGCAGAAGGTGGCGGCCGGGGTGGTGCTGCGGGAAGAGGCTCCGGTGTTGACTAGCGACGCCCAGGCGGCGCTGGACGCGGTGGAAGAGGCCGAGACGGCGGTGCAGGTCGCGACCGCCGAGACGGACACTTCCGGCAGCGTCACCAAGGTGGCGTTCTTGTACCAGCAGGACGCCCCGCCGTGCACCGAGTGCGGTTCGATCATGGTGCGCAACGGGAGCTGCTACAAGTGCAACAACTGCGGGTCGACGAGCGGCTGCAGCTAGCGCCTTGGCGCTAGCTGCTTACCGCTCGTCTTGCGTTCTTAGGGGGGCTGTTCCAGCCCCCCGCGGAGCAAAAAAGTGCGATTTTTTGCTCCTCACCCCCGAGACGGCGGCCTGCGCCGCCGCCTCGCCCTTCGGGCTCGGGACGTGGAATCGGCCGGAAACGGTTGGTCCCTAGAGTTCCCAGTTTTCCGAAGGTACCCGTCTTCGGCGGCCTTCGGCGCCGCCTCGCCCTTCGGGCTCGGGATCAGGCCGGCTGCTGAGTTCTTCAGCAGCCGCCTGATCGCCGCTACCCACCACCTTTCAACCTGATCCCCTCGGTTCAAGAAAGGGCCTCCGCGAAACCGTCGGTCAGAGGTCGGTTGGGGGAGGGGCCGCCCGGGAGCTCGAAGCGAGCGCACGGTACAGCTTGGGGAGTTCACGGTCAGTTTGCGCTCGCTGAGCGCAGCGCGGGGCCTATCTCATAAAGGAGTGAGTGCCCCGCGCGGTCCTGGGCGGCCCCTCCCCCAACCGACCGGCCCAGAGCGCCGCGCGGCTCTGGGCGGCCCCGACCCTCAACGGACCGGCCCCCCACCGAAAGCGATATCCTCCTCCCCATGAAAACTCGCCTCTCTCTCCCGACCATCGCCGTCGTTCTCCTCACCCTCACCTTCGCCCTGGTCCAAGGTTGCGGCGGTCCGTCCTACTCCCCGCCCGCACCTCAGTCCGATCTCGTCGGCGGCCCCGCGCCGGACTTCTTGCTGCCGAGCCTCGACGGTCCGACCATCGGACCGGCGTCCTATGCCGGCCAGGTGGTGATCCTCGAATTCTGGGCCACCTGGTGCGTGCCTTGCCACAAGCAGGCGGAGATCCTCCGCGAGATCTACGACGACCTTAAATCCGACGATGTCGCGGTGATCGCGGTGGGGTTGGGGGAGGACGAATCGACGGTGCGGGAATTCGTCGTCCAGAGCCCCTTTCCCTACGCGGTGGTCTACGACGAGCCCGACGACCTGACCTACGAACTCGGCATCATGGCCCTGCCGATGATGATGGTGATCGGGCCCGACGGCACCGTCACCCACTTCGAGCCGGGAGTGCACGAGGCGGACGAGATCCGCGAGCTGGTGGCCGAGGCGAAGGCCTAGAAGGAGAATCCCGGAAATGAAAACGGGCGCCGATTCCTCGGCGCCCGTTTTGCGTGGCGGCAGAGCCGCTGGAAGGTGCGATGGCGACTACTGCAGCACCACCAGCGAAACGCGGCGGTTCTGGGCGCGGCCGTCGCGGCTGCTGTTGTCGGCCACCGGCGACGCCTCTCCGTAGGAGATGACATTCATCCGGTGCAGCGCCACGCCGTGCTCGCGGGAGAGGTAGTTGCGCACCGCTTCGGCGCGCTCCAGGCCGAGGCGCTCGTTGTAGCTCTCGCTGCCGGTCGAGTCCGTGTGACCCTGGATCTCGATGTAGACGTTCTGATTCTGCTCCTTGAGGGCGCCGACGAACTCGTCGATGGCGGCCTTCGCCTCGTCGCTCAGCTTGGAACTCTCGAAACCGAAGCGCACCTTGTCGTCGGAAAGAACCGTCTCGAAGAGGAATTTGCCTTCGGCGAGCTTGCCGGCCTCTTCGGCGCGCGTCAGCGCGTCCTGGGCGGTCTTCGACACGCCATCGACCTCGGTGCCCAAAGCCTCGTTCTTGCGGTCGAGTTCGCCGATGCGGGTCTGGTTCTCTTCCACCTGACCTTCGACATCGTCGACCCGACTCGAAATCGGCTGGGTGTTCGAGGACACTTCGTCGCGAACGAACTTCTTGGTGGCGCAACCGGTCGCCGTCACGGCGAGCAGCAGCGCAAGGATCATCATATTTCGCATATCAAAATCTCCTTAGCTGACGCGTAACTCCTTCGCAGAGCACGCTTACAACAATCTGTCTATACCTTACCAGGGCGCGGAGGGAGCGCCCCGTCAGCGGCGCGCCGGAGGGCCTCCGCGATATCCCTTGCGGTGTTCGACGGAGCGGGCGCCGCCCTTGACCCTTACGCGGATTGCGCGGAAGGCCGGCGCCTCGCTGCTTTGCGCCCGGAATCCGAGGACGAACTGGCTGCGCAGCTCGTTGACCACCGTCGAGGCGGCGCGGGCGACATCCGTCGGCGCGGCAGCCGCAAAGTAGCGTCCGCCGGTGGTGCGGGCGAGGCGCTGGAGAAGTTGTGCATAGGAGCCCTCGACCGCCGCCGAGTCCTCCCCCAGGCCGATGACGTACACCGGCAGGCGGGCTTTCTGAACCATCTGCCGGGCGAGGGCCGGCTCGATGGTCGAGGCGTTGTCGATGCCGTCCGTCACCAGCACCACGGCGCGCTTCGGATGGCGCCCCTCGTCGCTGATTTCCGGAATCCAGGCGACGGCATCGTGCAGCGCCGTGGTGCCGTAGGGCTGCCACAGTTGGAGGGCTTCGCGGAGCACCGCGTGGTCCTGGGTGAACGGGATGTCGATGCCCAGCCGGCCGTCGGTGAAGCTGGCCAGAGCCATCTCGTCCCTTGCCTTGGCCCGAGCGAGAAAGTACTCGAGGGTGTGCCGTGAAACCTCGAGCTTGCCGCCGTTGCCCATGCTGCCGGAGAGGTCCTGGAGAAAGACCAGGCTCACCGGGATCTCGCCGCCTTCGTCGAAGGTTTCGATGGGGATCTCTTGCCCCGCCACCTCCAGGCGAAAGTCCTTCCGATCCAGGTGGGTGACCAGGCCCCCGTCGCGCTCCCGCACCACCACCGGCACCAGCACCAGGCTGACCGAAATGGACTCCGAAAACCCCTCTTGCGCCGCCGCCGAGCCGCCGGGTGTCGACCGGAGCATCAGCATCAGGGCGAGGACAACGTACGTACCGACCGGGCGGACCGCCGCCAGGCGCGAGGGAGACAATGGGCGTCGCGGGAGCATGAGCGAGGACGCTATCGCACCCCTCGAACCGGGAAAAGAGGTGCGGGGGTGCCCTTTGCCCTTAAAGTAGGCGGCGAAATATGCCACCAGCTCGCCGCACTCGTTCCCGCTCGGCTCCTCCTGATGTCGCGCCGGGGGTACGCCTGTTCCTCGAACGGTATGGGCGGCTTCTGCTCGTGGTGCTGTCGCTGACGGTGGTGTGGGTCGCCTGGGCGCTGTGGACGGCGCGCTATCGCAGCCTGCTCGTCGGCTATGACAAGGCCTACGAGCCGGCCTTCGCGGAGCGTGAGTTCCCCGCTCTCGAGCCCGCGGAGGTCTTGCGGCTGGGCAGCGCCCATTCCCTGGATCTCCGGCCGGCGAGTTCGTACACTCACTTCCCGCCGGAAAAACCGGTCGGGACGATTCGCATCGGTGTCTTCGGTGGCTCCTTCGTCGCCGGAGCGGAGACCCCGCCGGGGGGAGATTTCCCCAGCCATCTCGAAGAGCGCCTGGCCGAGTCCTCGGCGATGCCCGTCGAGGTGCTCAACTTCGGCGTCGGCGGCTTTGGCATCCATCAGGCGGTGCTGATGTGGCGTACCCTCGGGCAGCGCTACGGCATCGACATCGCCGTCTTCGATGTGTTCGATTTCCACCAGCGGCGGGACCAGGGGTTCGTCCACCAGGGGTACGGCCCGGTGCATTCCCGGTTCATTCTGGGCGACGATGGCGAACCGCGGCGGATCGACCCCGCGGGCCGCGATCGCCTGGACGCCATCGAGCGCTACTTCGCTTTTCTGCCGCGCTGGCGGTATCTGCGCTACGACGTGCGCGGCCCCGCCGCTCTCCGAGCTTTCTTGCCGGCGGGCCGAGAGATCGCGCGCAGTCCCTTCTACTACTGGGACGGCTCGCTGGAAGAGGAGAGCACTCGCCTCGCCACGGCCCTTCTCGCTTCCGTCGCCGAGGAGACCGCGGCGCCCATCGTCATCTGCAACGACGAGTGGAGCTGCGGCCTGCGGCAGGATCTCGAGGGTGCTGGAGTGTACGTGATGGAGAGCAGGGCGACGGAGTTGTCGTGGAAGCAACCATCCTTCTACCGCGCCCCGCGGGGTCACCTCAGCAGCCTTGGAAACCGGGTGGTGGCGGAGGAGCTTTGGACGGTGCTGATGGGGCGTCGGCAGGTAGCCGCGCCGGTGCTGGGGTGGAAGCGGTTTCCGCCACCTCAGGACCGCTCGCCGGCTTCGCAACCCAGGGCGCATCGTCCGAACCTCCAAGGAGCTGATCGCATCGCCGTCTTGGCCGATCGCGCACACCTCGGAGAATTCGTCGTCGGTCCAAGCCGGAAGCGAGCCGTGCGCCGGCCAAACTTCGGGGCCACGGCGTCCTTGCTGGATCTTTCGACGTCGCGGGAGATTCGCCTGCTGCCGCTCTCCCACCCGCTGCCTCGCCGATCCCCGGCCAATCTGCACTTTGTCTGTACCGGCGAGGAGGTCACCGCGCGGCTCGGTTTCGTCGATGCGCCCACCGCTCTTCTGGGTCGTTTCGTCCCCGCCCGGGGCAGGCACCGGAAGGTGGTGGTGGATCACCTGTCGGCGCGTTTCTTGCTGCCCTGCGACGACCCACAGGAGGTTCGAGTCTCCGTGGCGGGGCGGCGTGTCCTGCGTGGCGAGGGAGTCTATGCACCGTCGTCGGAGGTTCCCCAGCGCTTCCGCCTGGTCCCGATCGAGCGGCAGTCCCTCGTTCTGCGCAGCCACCGCCGCCAGATCCTCGACCCTGGGGACCTGCCCGAGCGAGGCATCCTGCGGCTGACCGCCCGCCGGGAAGGACGGGTGTCGCTGTTTGCGCCGCTGGCTCGCTGGAGCGTCGAGGCCTACCCGCTGGTGTACCCGGAGGCCTATCCGCGCGCCCTGGCGGAGCGTCCCCCGGCGGAGGAAGGCAAGACTCCTCCTTGATGTTCCCCGACAGGTGCCAGGGGAATGTCGGGTCGGCAGGGGTTTGGTAGCCTCTCGCTCTTCTCAGGGAGGCTCCCATAGCGTGTTCGATGTAGCCGACATGAAGTTCCACTGCCTGGAGTGCGAAGGTGACCAAGTGTTTGCCTCGAAACTCGAGATGCGCGAGGAGTGGCATCACTACCGCTTCGACTGCGCCGATTCCGAGTGCGGCAACAACACCTGGGTGGAGGTGCCGGAATTTCTGGACGCCCGCCCGGGAAGCCAGCCCCCCGGCAACATCCATCTGCGCAATCTCTCGGTGCGCTGCGGGCGGTGCGATCAACACCCGGTGCTCGCCGCCTACGAACCGGGAGAGGGCTTCAACCAGTATGTTTACGAGTGCGAGAACGGCTCCTGTAGCGCCCGTCGACGGGTGCGCCTGACAAAGGAACAGGACGAGTTCGCCCGTCGGGATCCGGCCTGGCGCGGCGGCGCCAAGCACGCCGGCGCCGGCGACCACTGAACCGCTCCGGGTCGCACCCAAACCCCTGTGCTAGCCTTTGCCGAGGCCCGTTTCTCTCGGGCCACCATCGGCAAATTCAAGACGAGGGAATTGGGGATGAAAAAGGTCGTCCATATCGTGGGCACGGGGACGATCGGCGAGCCGCTGATCGGTCTCTTCACGGACTTCAAGCACTACTTCGGGATCGACGAGGTCACCTTCCACAAGCGCACTCCGCTGGAGGCGGATCGCGCCAAGATCGGGCATCTGATGACCCGCGGCGCGAAGCTGGCGGTGGATCCGGAGGTCAAGAAGGACTTCGAGAACCTCGGCCACGAGGTGAGCTACGAGGCCCAGGAAGCTCTCGAACGGGCGACGGTGGTGATCGACTGCACCCCCGCCGGCAACCGCAACAAGGAGGAGTTCTACCGGCACCTCAAGGGTCCCAAGGGTTTCCTCGCCCAGGGCAGTGAGTTCGGTTTTGGCAAACCCTATGCTCGCGGCGTCAACGACGACGTGCTGGTGCCCGGCGAGGACCGTTTCCTGATGGTGGTGTCCTGCAACACCCACAACATCACCACCCTGATCAAGACCCTGGCGATGGACGCCGACGGCTCCAACCACCTGGATCGCGGCACCTTCGTCTGCATGCGCCGGGCGAATGACATCACCCAGGTATCGAGCTTCGTGCCGGCGCCGACGGTCGGAAAGCATGGGGATCCGGTGTTCGGCACCCACCACGCCAAAGACGCCAACCACCTGTTCAAGACCCAGGGCCATGACCTGGATCTGTTTTCTAGCGCCGTCAAGCTCAACACCCAGTACATGCACTCCATCTGGTTCAACCTGCAGTTGAGCCGCGCGACGAGCATCGACGAGGTGCAGGAGCGTCTGCGTGCCAACCATCGGGTGGCGATGACCGACAAGATGCACGCCAACCTGATCTTCAGCTTCGGCCGCGATCACGGATACTACGGCCGCATTCTGTCCCAGACGGTGGTGGTGGAACCCACCCTGCTGGTGCGCCGGGAGCGCGAGATCGCCGGATTCTGCTTCACTCCGCAGGACGGCAACTCGCTGCTGTCGTCGGTGGCGGCGGCGCTCTGGCTGATCGATCCAGACGAAGAATCGCTACAAAAGCGCATCGACCCTATTCGTAGGTGGTTGTACCGGGAAATCTAACGGCGGGAAGGCGGATCTCCATCCATCTACGGCGTTCTCCGCACTCCTCCGCTCCTCGACGCACTGCAAGTGCGCCTGCGGTGTTCGGGGAGCGGATGCCTTGTATCTGGACGAAGCTACGCCTTCCCGGACCGCTGCGGCGTTGATCCACCACCTGCTGCAAGCCGACAACGTGGTGCTCGGCAGTCCTTTGTCAACTAGAGGGTACGCCCGGATTTCAACGAGATGCCTACCACTACCTTGAATCTCGGTGAGCTTTCGATCGAGGGGTGGTCGCGGGCCGGGGAGGCGACGTGGTTGAAGGTGTCGCCGCCGGGCCTGGCGCTTGATGTGGGGCGTGGGGCAGTAGAGCTTTCCGGTACGCGGGATTTGTTCTTGACCCACGGGCATCTGGATCATGCGCTCGGCCTGCCCTTCGTATTGTCGCGGCGGGCGCGCGAGGAGGAGCCGCCATCGCGGGTGTTCTGCCCGCGGCCGATGGTGGGCGATCTGGTGCGCTTCGTCGAGGCGGCGGCGCGGCTGGAGAGGGCGGAGTATCGCTACGAGGTGCTGGCCCTCGATCCCGGGGACCGCGTACCGGTAGGACGGGATCTCACCATCGAGGCCTTCGCCACCCACCACGTCGTGCCGAGTTTGGGCTTTCACCTGGTCCGCGCTCGGCGGCGTTTGAAGGATGCATTCCGTGGGCGCTCCGGGGAAGAGCTGGGGCGGCTGCGGCGTGAGGGCGTGGACTTCGAAGAGGCCACGGAAGAGGATTGGTTGAGCTACTGCGGCGATACCGGTCCGAAGGTGTTCGACAGCGAGCCTCGCATCTTCTCGAGCCGCGTACTGGTCTTGGAATGCACCTTTCTCGATCCCGAAAAGCGCGCCTCCGGGGTGCTCTACCAGCACCTGCACATGGACGATCTGGCCGCCCGCGCCGAGCGTTTCGAGAACCAGGAACTGGTGCTCTGCCATTTGAGCCGCCGCCACCGGCTCCGTGACGGGCGCCAGCGGGCGGCGGAGATCTTCACCGGCCCGCGGCCGCGCGTGCACTGGATACCGGCGGAGGAAGAACCTTGACCGATCCACCCGCCGCCCGCATGACCGCCGGAGCCCGCCTGGCCGAGCTGGATGTGCTGGAACTCACCATCGACAAGTTGATCGCCGGCGGCGAGGGCATCGGCCGCTTCGAGGGCATTCCCATCTTCGTGCCGCGATCCGCCCCCCAAGACCGTCTGCGGGTGCGCCTGGTCGAGCGCCGCACCGGCTACGGCCGGGCGGAGATCTTGGAGGTCCTGCAGCCGAGCCCCGCCCGCCGCCAAGCGCCGTGCCCGCACTTCGAGCCCTGCGGCGGCTGCGACCTGCAGCACATCGACGACGCCCAACAGGTGCGCTACAAAGCCGAAGCGGTGCTCGACACCCTGGGCCACCTTTCCGGCCTCGATTTGCCGCCTCCCAGGATCTATGCGGACCAGCCCTGGGGGTATCGCCTGCGCACCCAAATCCACACCCGCGTCGAGGGCGACCGCCGGCCGCGGGTGGGGTACTACGCCCGCGGCACCCAGAAGCTGGTGCCGGTGGACGCCTGCCCGGTGCTGCTGCCGGTGCTCGAGAACCAACTCCAGGAACTGCCGGCGGCGCTTTCGGGGGATGCACCGAGACGGATCGATTGGGTGGCCGGTGACGACGGCCAGGTATCGAGCGCGCCGGTGGTCGCCGGCCTGCCGCAGGGGCCGGTGGGTCTCGCCGTCGAGACGGCCGTCGGCAAGCTCCGGTACGTCTTCGATGCGCGGTGCTTCTTCCAGGGCCACCGCGGTCTGCTCGGTGAATTGATCGATGTGGTGATCGGCGAGTGGCAGGGCGATCAGGCCTTCGATTTGTACGCCGGGGTCGGGCTGTTCTCGGTTCCCTTGGCCCGACGCTATCGGCGGGTGACCGCCGTCGAGGGGGATCGCGTCGCCGTCCGCTATGCCCGCCGCAATCTGCGCCAGAATCAGATCGTTGAAAAGAAAGATGGCGAGGCCCGGCAGGGCAAGGTGGTGGCCTATGCCCTCGATAGCTGGGTGAAGAAGCTCCCCGCGGCAGCCGACCGGGTGATCGTCGATCCCCCTCGCCAAGGCCTACAGAAGTCGGTGCGGTGGGCTCTGCGGCGGGTCCTGCCGGCACGCCTGACCTATGTTTCCTGCCACCCGGCGACCTTGGCGCGCGATCTCCAGGAGTTCGATGCCAGCTACCGGGTGGAGAGTCTGGCGCTGTTTGATCTCTTCCCGCAGACCGGCCACATGGAAGCGGTGGTCCAGCTCGCTCGGCGGTCGGGGGCCGAGCCGGTGGTGGATCGCCCCTTTCCTGCGCGGCCTCGTCGTTCGCCGGGTCGTCCCCGGGGCGGGCGGCCGGGCGGGCGGCCAAGGAGAGGCAGTGTCCGGGGATAGAGCGCGCCACCGGGCAAGCCTCGGGGCCGGAACTCCAGCTAGCGGCCGACGGGCTTTTCCATCTCTGCCAGGTCGGTGGTTTCCTTTTCGCACCCTGCGGTGTCGAAGTGGATACCATGCAACTGATCCAAGCTATCGACTCGAATCCGCGGAGGGACCCACCCATGGTGCAAGTCGACGAAGCACGGCTCGCCCGAGCCTTTGCCCGGGGCGACCGGTCGGCGGCGGACACGTTGGTGGAAGCGACCTATCGGCGCATCTTCGCCTACCTCTCTCGCCTGTGCGGCGGCGACGCTGATCAGGCGGCGGACCTCACCCAGGAAACCTACCGCAAAGCCTGGTCCGCCCTCGGTACTTTCAACGGCCGCTCCAAGCTCTCCACCTGGCTCTTCCGCATTGCCTACACCACCTTCCTGAATCACCTTCGCCGGCCCCGGCGGCTGGTGGCGGTGGACCAATTGGAGGCGGAATCTCCGCTGCCTCAGGTGGACGAAGACCTCGGCCGCAGCGAAGAGGAGGAGGCCCTGCGGCGGGCCGTGCTCGACCTTCCCGAGGCTCTGCGCTACACCGTAACCGCCCGCTTCTGGGGCGATCTGCCGGTGCGCGAGATCGCCCGCCAGGAAGAGGTGACGGTGGTCGCCATCCGCAAACGACTCCACAAAGCCTACGCCCTCATCGCCCGCGCCCTGCCGCAGGAGGCGTCATGAATACCGATCCCAAGAACCTCGCCCGCCGTCTGTCCGAGCCGGAGGAAACGCCCGAGCCGCCGAAGGATCTGGCGGATCGCATCCGCGCCGACATCCCCGACGTACTGCCCCGGCCGGCGCTGCCCAACGCCGGCGAAGACTCCGGTGCTCCGCGCTGGCGCATCGCGGCGGTGCTCGTCGCCGCGGTGCTCGCCGGCAGCTTGACCTGGTGGGTTTCCCAGGAGGTGCCGATGGCGCCGGAGAGCGTTTCCGAACAAGAGGCTGCCGCGGCCGGTACCCGAGCCAAGACCGAGGCCGCGACGGAGATGGTAGACGAGCCTTCGCAGATCGCGCCGGAAGCGGTCCAGCCCATCCAGGAAGGGGAAGTCCAGCGGGGCCGCGAAGAGGCGGCGCTTCCGGCGGATTCCGAAGCTGCGAGGCAACCGGCGCCGGATCCGACGCCAGATCCAGTGCCCACCCCGGGGGCACCCCCGGAGGTGTCGGCCGAGGTGGGCGAGCAGCGGGCGGAGCGGATGGGCCGTTTGGAAGAGTTGAAGCGCAGGGCGCGTCAGCCCTCCCAGCGAGACGCGGAGGGTGCCGCCTCCGAGCCAGGTTCGGCACCGCGAGATCAACCGGCCCGGGGCGATAGCCAGGACCTTCCTGAGGCGGATTTCAGCTTCGCCGATGCTCCGACCCCGCCGCCCGTTCACCGGGAGCCGAGGCGCGAAGTGCCGCCGCCCCCATCGTCTCCCGCATCGGTCGCTCCTCCAGGTCGCGCGCAACCGGCACCGCAGGAAAATGCCTCGATCGCGCTCGAAGACCGGGCCTACCGATCTTTGGAGAAGGAGCGGCGCCAGCTCGAAACCGAACTCCGCGCCCTGGAAGAGGGTCGGAGTGACCGCAAACGCCGGCTCGCCGAGCCGGAGCTGGCGAGGGCTCAGCCGGTGGAGCCGAGGGTGGCTCCTGCGCCTTCGACGGGCGGCACCGCCGAGCCCAACGGTCATCCGCACGGCGACATGTTCTTCCAGCACAGCGGAGTCAACCCGTTCCTCGATCCGGCGGAGGACGCTCGGTCGACCTTCTCGCTGGATGTGGATCGCGCTTCCTTCACTCTGCTGCGCTCTTATCTGGATCAGGGGTACCGGCCGCCGCGGGACGCGGTGCGGGTGGAGGAGATCGTCAACGCCCTGGACGCCGCCGGCGATCCGCCGACGGATCGCGCCCTCCACTGGTCCGTCGAGGCGGCGCCGACACCCTTCACGCAGGGTCCCGACTATCGGCTGGTGCGCTTCCACATGGCCTCCCGCCCGGTGGTCGATCGGCCCGCCGCCGCCCTCACCTTGCTGGTGGACGTCTCCGGGTCGATGGCGCAAGGCGGGCGGATCGAGCTGGTGCGCCGGTCCTTCCGGCTGCTCCTCGACCGCCTCCAGCCGGGCGACCGGGTGGCCCTGGTGACCTTCGGCAGGCGCGCCCAGGTGGTGCTCGAACCGACGGCCGACCTGGATCGTGTGCGCGCTGCCCTCGCCCGCCTGAGCCCCAGCGGTTCCACCCACGCCGCGGCGGGTCTCGAAGCGGCCTACGACCTGGCTCTCAGGCACCTGCGCCCCGGCGCCATCAATCGCGTGATTCTGGCGAGCGACGGCGTCGCCAACACCGGCGAGACGGACGGTGAAGCTCTTCTGGAGCGCCTCGCCGCCGGTGTCGAGGCGGGCATCGAGCTGACCGCCCTGGGCTTCGGCATGGGCAACTACAACGACATCTTGCTGGAGAAGTTGGCCGACGACGGGGACGGCAACTACGCCTACATCGATACCCTGGACGAGGCGGAAGAAGTGCTCGGCACCCAGCTCGGTGCCACCCTGCTGACGGTCGCCGAGGACGCCCGGGTGCAGGTGGAATTCGAGCCTGCTTTGGTCGATCGCTACCGCCTGTTGGGGTATGAGAACCGCGACCTGCCGGACCGGGATTTCCGCAATACCGCCTCCGACGGCGGCGAGATCGGTGCCGGCCACCGGGTGACCGCGCTGTACGAGATCAAGCTGCGGCCGGAGGCCTTCGAGTCCACGGACGCCTTCGCCGCCCTGCGCTTCCGCTATCGGGATCCGAGTTCTCGCGAGTGGATCGAGCAAGAGCTGCCGCTGACCGCTCGAGACCTCGCTCCGAGCTGGCGCGCCGCCTCGCCGGAGTTTCGCCAGGCGGCCCTCGCCGCCGAGTTGGCGGAAATCCTCCGCGGCTCCTATTGGGCCCGCGAGAGCAGCCTTGCCGAGGTCGCCCGCCGCGCCCACGCCCTGGCAACGGAGCGGCCCGGCAATGCCCAGGCGGCGGAGCTGGCCCGCCTGACGGCGCGTGCGGCGGGGTTGTAGGCCGAAGGCCGGGGTTGTGGGGGTTGTGGGCCGAAGGCCATTGGTTTGACAGGAACCTAGAATTCCCATAGAAGACGGATGGGTCGCGATTTGAGTACCGGAATAGGGGGTTCTATGTTCAAGTTGTCCTGCATTAGTTTAACTCTTCTCTCACTTGGACTCTGTCCACTTTCTTTCGCTTCGAACAGATCGGAAATCGTTCCAATCGGTGCTCCTCTGCAAGGCACTTCGATCGAGGGGCGAGTGATTGATGAGGTGACGGGTGAGCCCCTGGAAGGGGTGGTCGTCACTGCATGGTTGGGCTACCTCGTTCGCTATGCCGGGGCTCTTACGGACTCCGATGGTCGGTATCGGATAGAAGGACTTGTTTCGGCCACCGTGTATCTCACGACCTTGAATGAGTTGGGATACGCCGATGAAGCCTACGGTGGCGAGGCCTGCCTTGGCGGTGGTGAACCCTCTCAGGGCAGAGTCGGCTGTAATCCGGAAAAGGTTGCCATACCTCTCGATCTTCCGGAGAACGGGTCGCTTCGGCAGATCGATTTCGCTCTCAAACTCAGTGGGAAAATCGCAGGCCGATTGACGGATGAGGTGTCTGGACTCCCTGTCCTTGGCGAAGCAAGTTTGCAGAATTCGGCCGGCCGGTTCATTGCCAGGGTGGACGTTGACTCGGAGGGACGATACGAGTTTGTGGACCTCGCGGAAGGTGCCTATTTTGTCCGAGGATTTACTTTCGACAACCGTTATTGGGGGGAGTCTTACGGCGGAGGCTTTTGCCCCGGCCCCGGTCAAGTCTTCTGTGACGCACGGCTCGAAGGCGAAGGTGTTAGTGTGGTGAGCGGAGGGACGACCAGGAACATTGATATCCCGCTGGTGCGATCCGGGGAAGTCCACGGAAGCATCGTTGCCGGTGGTGAAGATCGATCTTGGGGTCTGGAGATTTGGGACTCCGGGGGCTTGCTGAATAGGCGTCTGATTGCCGGTACCGATCGTCAGTTCCGGTCAGGCTATCTTCGGCCTGGGCGGTACCATCTACGATTTGACCCCATAAACTCACTATCGCCTTTTGTGGCGGAGGTATTTCCGAATACCCACTGTCACTACTCGCTTTGCGATCCTTACGCAGCGGATGGCCTGGAGGTCAGATCGGGAGCTACCGAAGCTGTCGAGATTGAGCTGGAACGAGCCGCGGAGATTTCGGGTCGACTGATTGCGAGTTCGACCGGCTCGCCTGTCGGGGACGTTCGTTCTGTCCTTCTGGATAGCGAGGGGCGCCGCCTGGGAATCGAGGCCGAGCGATCCGTCGGTACATTCTCATTTAAGGATCTTCCGCCCGGAGACTACAAGGTTTTGGCGGAACCGGAGGCGAATTCGCAGTTTGCGGGACAGCTCTATCGAAACGTGCCCTGCACTCCTGGGATTTGCGATGTTGCGGCAGCCGATGTGGTGTCGGTGGACTTCGGACAAGAAGCATCGGGAATTGACTTCTTCCTCACCGACCGAGTGGCGGAGGAGTGTGTTGACGACCTGACGACTCACTGCTTGGCAGACGGGCGCTTTCGGGTCCGGGCGATTTGGTCTGATCCAAGAAGAGAGACGACCGAGTCCGCCTTCGCTCGGCCGTTTACCGACGATACGGGGGCATTTTGGTTTTTCGAGCAAAACAACTTGGAACTCGTTCTTAAGATCGTAGACGCCTGTGCTGAGCAGGAGCCACGATTCTGGATCTTCGCCGCGGGTTTGACCAATCTCGAGGTGCGGCTAGAAGTAGTCGACCTGTGGACGGGTGTCGTCTGGCTAGAGGGCAATGACTTCGGCACCTCCTTCGTGCCCGTTCAGGACACGGCAGCCTTTGACACCTGCGAAGCTCAGCGACCTGAAGGATGGCGTTCTGTAGATGGCGAAGAATCCCATCGAGCGCATCCCACACCGCACCCAATAGGGGCTATCAGAAGTCTTGCCGGAGCCGCGGAAGGTGTCGGCAACTGTGCGCCGGGTCCCAATCGGCTCTGCCTCCAGGGAGGACGTTTCGCCGTGGAGGCGGCCTGGGCGATTCCGAGCGGTGCTTCCGGATCGGCGATGTCCGGAGCATTGACGGAAGATACCGGATATTTCTGGTTCTTCGACGAGAAGAACGTCGAACTTCTCGTCAAGGTGCTGGATGCCTGCGACCTGGAGGCGTACCGTACATTTTGGGTGTTCGCCACGGGATTGACGAACGTAGAGACCACCATTCGAGTCACGGATACGGCAACCAACGAGATGAGAGAGTACGACAACGCTCAGGGAACGGCGTTTCAGCCGAGGTTCGATACCGAAGCGTTTGGCGCTTGCTCGTTCTGAGTCCGAGTCCGAGTGGATGACCGGAGGCGCAGGCTCCTCCGAGGTGTTCTGTTTGCCGCTCCGTTGACTTTTCCCGAGAGCCCTCTAGAATCTATTTGCCTTATGACGTATTGCCATTTTGGCATGGGTCGGGAAGGGTCGATCGGACCGGCGGCTCCTCGTGAACTCGTTGCGTTCGAGTTCATTCTTCGAAAGGGAACACCTCATGAAATCCACTCTGCGAATTCGGCCGCTCTTCGGTCTTGTCTTCGCTTACTTTCTGTGCTCCGCCACCGGTGCCTTTGGCCAGGGAACCGGCGCCATCGGCGGCACGGTGACCGACGCCCTGTCCGGCGACCACCTCGCCAGCATCACCGTGCGTCTGTGGAACGAGGACGCCTCGACGTTTGTCACGGACCAGACCGATGAGAACGGCGTCTACCGCTTCGCAGGGCTGACCGCCGGTACCTTCTTTCCGGTGACCTTCGATGCGGTGTACGCCGACGAGGACCTCGCCGGCGCCTTCTGTTGGAACGGCGGCGGCGATCCGTCGGACAGCCCGCGGGCCTGCGATCCGAGCGACGGAGAGGCCGTCGCTCTGTTGGACGGTGAGGTGGTGACGGATGCCGATTTCACGTTGCGCGAGGCGGGCAAGATTTCCGGCCAGGTGATCGCGGCGGCGACCACCGATCCGGTCTCCGGGCCGAGCGTCCAGATCTTCGACGATCAGGGAAACTTGCTCGCCGAGCGAGATCTCGCCGCCGACGGCACCTACGAATTCGATCGCCTCTTCGAGGCCTCTTACTTCATGCGGGCGACGGTCGGTGACTTCCTGGCGGAACTCTACGATGCACTGTGGTGCCCCAATCCGGCGGTGGGGCTGTGCGATCCCGTTCTGGGCACTCCCATCGCGGTGATCTTTGGTCAGACCACGCCGGGCATCGACTTCGCCCTCGACATGCCCGGCTCGTTGACCGGCATGGTGATCGGCGAGGACTCCGGTGAACCCTTGCGCGCCGCCCAAGTGGAAGTGTTCGACAACCTCGGCCGCCGGCTCGACACGGCGACGACCACCTCCGAGGGAACCTTCGAAACCGGCCCTCTGGTACCCGGCAACTACTACCTTCTGACCTCGGCGGTGACTTACCTGTCGGAAGTCTATTCCGACTTGAGCTGTGCCCTCGAAACCTGCGACCCGCTGAGCGGTGCGGCCATTCTGGTGAATCCCGAAACGCCCACTGCGGTGCCGACCATCGCCCTCGAGACCGCCGGGTCGGTGACCGGCCAGGTGGTGGACTCGATCTCCGGCGCGGGCATTCCCGGTGCCCGGGTCGAGCTGCTCTTCGGCGACACGCTGATCTCTGAGGCGACCACCCTGGGCGACGGAACCTACACCCTGAACGGCGTGCCCACGGGCACCTACGTGGTGACCGCCGATGCGCCGAACTACGGCAAGCAGATCTTCGATGGAGTGGACTGCGACGGCGATTTCTGCGACAACAATCAGGCGATGCCGGTCTCTGTCACCGAGGGAACCGACGTGCCGGATATCGATTTCGCGCTCACCTCCTTCCTGGTCTTCAACTGCGAACCGTCGGCCATCGCTCTGTGCCTGAACCATGGTCGCTTCCAGGTGACGGCCAACTGGGAAAACCCGCGCGACAACGCTCTCGGCCTGGCCTTCGCCGATTCCTTGACGGACGACACCGGCACCTTCTACTTCTTCGCCGAGGACAACGTCGAGCTGGTGATCAAGGTACTCGACGCCTGCGCCGAAGCGACGCCCGCCTATTGGGTGTTCGCCGCCGGCCTGACCAACGTGGAGGTCGAGATCCAGGTAGTCGACACTTGGACCGGGACGACCTGGCTGGGCGGCAACTCCTTCGGTATTCCCTTCGTGCCGATCCAGGACACCGGCGCTTTTCTCACCTGCGACGCCGCACCGCCGACGAATGCCCGGCCGGCGCCGGAGCGGGCGACGGCCGAGGCGCCGATCTCGCTCGTCGCCGGCGGTGCCCTCCAGTCCTTCGACCGCCCGGGCGGTCTGGGCGGCAATTGCACCCCGAGCCCCAATCGGTTGTGTTTGCAGGGCGGTCGCTTCGCGGTCGAGGCGGATTGGGAGACCCTGAGTGGAGATTCCGGCCTCGCCGGCGCCGTCGAGCTGACCCCGGAGTCGGGCTACTTCTGGTTCTTCGACCAGGAGAATGTCGAGCTGCTGGTCAAGGTGCTCGATGCCTGCAATCTCGATCCCTTCTACAGCTACTGGGTGTTCTCCACCGGCCTGACCAACGTCGAGGTGTTGATTCGCGTAACGGACACCGCCACCGGCGAGATGATGGAGTACGAGAACCCGCAGGGTACGGCCTTCCAGCCCCGCTTTGACACCGGCGCTTTCTCACCGCCGGGCGAGTGTGTGCCGCCGAACGTCTAGTAGGTTGCTGAATAAGGCCTTCGGCCTATTCTTTCAGCGCCCTGCTAGATTTTTCTTCAGGGGGCTGGGCGCCCGCCCGCGGTCCGCCCCTCACCCGAAAACACCCGTGCTTTCGGGCTCATCCCGTCCACGGCGCCTCCGGCACTGCCAAGCCCTGTGGGCTCGGTAGCAGATTGCTGAAGAGTTTTTCAGCAACCTGCTGGCGGCGATGGAGAGAGGGGGCTCGCCGGTCGGTGGGTCCTAGCTCCCGCGGTAGTGGCGAAAGAGGTCGTCGAGGGACTTGCCCTCCTCCAACTCGAAGGGCGTCCCTGCATCGAGCTGGTCGATGCGGTCCACCCGAAAACTGCGAAAGTCCCGCCGTAGCTCGCACCAGGCGCCGAGGGTCCACACCCGTCCCCAATGGAAAAGGGCGAGCGGTCGCACCGTCCGCTCGGTCGCCTGCTCTTCGGCGTCGCGGTAGTCGAGAACTGCCCGCGAACGATCCCGAATCAGCACCCGCAGGCGGCCCAGGAGCTCGTCCGCCGGATCGTCGCGGCCGAAGTTGAGGGCAAAGAGCGGTGAACTCTGTAGGCGTTCGCGCAGCGCCTTCGGCAGAACGTCATCGATCTTCGCCAGGGCGCTCTCGGCGGCAAAGGCCAGCGCCGGATCGCCCCAGCTACGCACCATACGGGCACCCAGGGCGAGAGCCTCGATCTCGTCCTCATCGAACATCAGTGGCGGCAGGTCGTAGGTGCGGTCGAGCACATAGCCCACCCCGGCCTCGCCGCGGATCGGCACACCGGACTCGGCCAGGTCTCGGATATCGCGATAGATGGTGCGTTCCGAGACCTCCAACCGCTCGGCGAGGTCGGCAGCGGTGGCGATCCGCCGCCGGCGTCGCCGCAGGGTCTGGATGATCCGAAACAGTCGGTCGGCGCGGCGCATCGTTCGATGCTACCGGTTCATCGCCAGGACTATTCCCTAGACTGCCAGAGGGCGAAGACCGCGCCCTGCGGATCTTCGAGAATGGCGTACCAGCCCATTTCAGGCACCTCCTGCTTGTCCTGCAGGATCGAGGCGCCGAGCTTCCGGGCGTGGGCGACGGAGGATTCCACGTCGTCCGTGTTGACGTAGATCAACCAGTGCGGCTCGCCGCCCTCGGGGCGGCTGAAGATGCCGCCGATCGGCCCATCGCCGTTCGAGATTTCCGTGTACGGTCCGACCGGCGTTTCGCTGACCTTGGGTTGCCAACCGAACAGCTCGGTGTAAAACGTCGTCGCCGCCGCGGTGTCGGGGGTGTGGAGTTCGGTGTACTGGATCGAGTGGTTCATGGACGCATCTCCCAAGATATTTCGCTTTTGATGATAGAGGCGACTCCGAGTCGCCATGTAGACACCATGACAGAGGTCTCCTGACATCGTTGTGTCAGGAGTCCTCTGATCGGTGATTCGATCGGTCGCCGTCGGAGGAAGATGCGATATCCGATTTCGGTCGGTCCTATGAAGGGTTGCAGTGCGTTCTGTCCAGGCTGTAGGTGGGAGGGGGTATGTGGGGAAATCTCTTACTGAGTATTCTGAACGGTTTTGTGAGTGGTGTGGTGAGTGTGGTGGTCGCTTTGTTCGTCAGCTTGCTGACCCAGCATCAGCTGGTCAGGAAGGCTGAAGACGCTCTGGCCCGGCGACCTCCTTCGAACGAAAGGGAAGCCACTCCTTCGGTTGCACTACCTCCTGATCCGGAGCCAGGTCTGGTTTCCGACAGGACTCCCCCCATCGTGCCGGAACCTCCCGCGCCGGCATCGCAATGGGCAAGTGTGGAAGAGGGTGAGGGTCACAAGGTAATTGAGTTTGCAACTCATACTGAGGATGGCTCGCCTTTGATTCTGGAAGCCTTGATCCTGACCCAAGAGCATCGTTGGCGATATGGACACGCCGATAGCGTGGTCGATCCAGTCGACAACGTCGTGAATTTTCTGGAGTATTTGGAGACCCGAGGACTGCGAGCCCGGATCGAGAAGTCCAGGGACATCGTGACCTTCGGGATGGCCTCCTGCGAGGGTTCCCTCGATTCACAGGAAGACCTGGCCGGTGCCCGAGCCGAGATGCTGGCGAAGTGGCTGCGGACAGTTCCTTCGAATGGGGCGTCGCGCAACTACTACCAGGTCAATCTCGGACAGTACCGGGCGGAGGACTGCCGCAACCGCCGACTGAGTCGAAAGCAGACCAGTCCTCAGCGGCGAGTGGTGATCGTCTATACGTCGCGCAGTAGCCGGCCTCAAAATCTACAGAGAGCGGAGCTGGAGGAAAGAATCGAGCATTCCCTGCGGGTCGGCAAGAATCTATTGTTCGATCCTGAGGAATACTCCCGAAAGTTTCAGCTCTCCGGTGGTTAGCTTCAGCGAGCCGGTGGCTGATGGCCGCCGTGACGTACTAGCCTTCTAGAGGATTCGCCGCGGTGAAATCGAGGCCGACCTCCTGCGCAAGATCTTCGAGGTATCGAGAACTCGGATCCAGGGTGAGCCCTTCATCCGCTGAGCGGAATCGGATGGAACCGAGGAGCCGGGCGAGTTGAGGTCCCTGTGCGCAGGTGGGATTCTGCGCGCAGACGACTGCCAGGTGAAGGCCAAAGTCCGGGTGGTCGGGCGTATTGGCCACGGCCACGATCATCATCGCCGGTAGGGGTTCGTCCACCGGGCGGGGCTGCCAGGTTCCCTGCAGGGTGCCGAGGCGAAAGAGCGGCAGCTGGGTTTGTGGCGGCGGCGGAGGCTCGTCCATAGGCTCACCGCGGTCGGTGGGGCCTGGTTGGCACTGTCCAACCCACCGCCAACCGCTAAAGGATCCTCGCTCCGAGGCAAAGCCTCGAGGCGCATGGCTTGTGCCCCCGATGCTCTTTGGTTCTTCCTCGGAGGATTGCGGTGGGTCCTGCGGCGGAGTCTTCTGGACTGTGGCGTCAGGGCTTTCGGCGTCGACAGTTGCCGTCTCAGGATTCTCGGCCACCGACGCCTCAGTTTTCTGGGACAGGGTCTCGTCGTCCGCCAGGGTAGTAGCGAGGCCTGGCTTCGTTGGGTCGAGGGAAAATCTTCGAAGGCGAGTATCGAGCCGCTTGCGGAAGGCTTGCATCTCGAATCCTGGGGCTGCGGCCCGAATCCTCTCCGCGTAGACAAAGGAGGTGGGGCGGAGCGAACCTTCCTGCCAGCCCACCAGCAGCGTTCCTTGCTGAACTTCGGCGCGGTCCCAGCTTCCCTCGCGGGGCATGGCAGCAGAGAAGTGCGGCCCTAGGGCGAGCCGATCGTCCAGCGAGTCCTCCTCGCGACAGGGGTCCATGGCCCAGCGGCCGGCAGAGGGCGCTGAGCGTCTTTCCTCGGTGGCGGCGACGAAGTCCGGAAACGCGCTCCGCGGGTCTAGGGTCTGTTCACGGTTGTGCCCGAGATTCTGACCGTAGCGGCAGGAGATCGTCATCGTCGCAAGCCCCGCCAGGGCGAAGCCGATGACGCGGTAGAAAATCGTCATGCGGCTTCCCCCTCGTCCTGAGCAGGCTCTGGGTCTTCTTCACGTCGCACCGGCTCAGAATGAAGGCGGCTCTCGAGCCAAGTGAGGAGCCCCTCGCGCACCTGATCCCAAGGGACTCCTCCCGCGGCTGGTTCCGGTTCCGAGGACTCGTTGGGGGAAGTGGGGGTGTCGTGGGAGGTGTTCTCTTGGCTGTCGGCCAGGATTTCGTCTCGATCGCCCCAGTGGTCAAAGATCCGCACAAGGCGCTGAACGTCGGTGATCTGGTCGAGGAAATGCCGGCAGAAGCGCAAGGGGAGGTCCAGTCCCTCGCGGTAGATGGCGCGCGCTGTTCCGTTGCCTGCCCGGTGCAGATCCATCAGGTAGATACCGTCTTTCGGCTTCAGGGGTTCGTTCCAGGGTTCTTCCGATTCGGATGAGCGCTCAACGTGCAGGGCAACCTCCAGATGTTCCCGAACATCGCGATAGATGAGGGGCATGATGAAACGCAGCAAGGCGGCGAGGAGCCGCCCTTCGCCTTGCCTGAGCGATGGCGCAGCCGGCGAGGGATTGGGATGCAGCACCAGCGCGACCGTCGAGAGCCTCGTGGCGAAGCGCTTCCGAACCGCAGTGCTGTGAAGTTCGCGCGAGCGTATCTTGCCCGTGACCCGGTGCAGGCGGTAGGTCGCCACCGGTGTAATCGACGCCTCGATCTCGCTGAGACCGATCTCGATCGGATGCTGTCCAAGGAGGAGAGGTTCGGGAGGGAAAAGCGGATAGGTAAAGGAGCGTGGGATCTGCGCCTGGACTTCGCTGGATTCGACGATATGGCAGTGACGGCGAGGGCTTGATACTTCGTCGAAGAGAGCCGGTTCGACCTCGATTCCACCGGGTCGCTCCGGAGTACCGGATCGACCGATTACGACGAAACGACCCTTGGAGTTCTGAAAGACCCGGCCAGGGTAGTAGAGGAGTCCGACGCTATCGGCTTCGACCCGCTGGAGTAGCGTGTGGTCCGCTCGATTCCGAACGGCCACCGCCACGGAAGAGATCAGGTCTGTTCTCCGCACTTTGTCGAAGGGAGGAAGCTCTTCCCCTTCTTGCTCTCGGGAATCTTCATCGCTCGTGGCGATCGAGCCGACCAGGGCGCGAACGTAGACCTTCGATTCGTATTCTTTGGAGGCGGACTGAACGTCGCTCCTCTCTTCGGTGCGCAGCATTCCTTGCTCACTCAACAATCTCAGCGGGCCGGAGACGCGACTCTCGAAGGTATCGAGCAGATCTTCGACTTCGATCCAGTGCTGGAGAAGGTCGGCGATCAGGTGCGAGCGCACGACGGGGCTGGAAGGGGGGCGGACGACGGGCAGGGGAAGGGTGTTCAGCTCTTCACCTAGGGAGGTCATCCCCTCCGGCTCGCCGGCAGGCTCGAAAGCGAAGTTTGGTATGAGGGTGTGACAAGCGGTGGCTTCATCCGGGTCGATGGCAACCAATAGGGCGATCTCCCTTCGACCCGACCTGCAGCCGGCCTGGGGAAGACGACGGAGCTCTCGATGAACTTCGCTCCAGCGGCCGTCGAGAAGAAGGACGCAGGCGTCGGCCGGGGAGGAACAGTCGAACTCCGGCTCCTTCTCCAGCAGCAAGGCACTGACTCCCCGGGAACGGCGGCCGTCGCCGCACGGACGATAGTGCCAGGGGACTTGGTGATGCTCGCAGGCGGCGATCAGCTCGGCTTTGGCGAGCGGCCGGCCGCTGGAAGTGGTGCAGTCCTGCAGGGAGTAGAGGTGCTGTTCGTTGGCGACGGCGACTTCCCGCGGGGTGTCGGTCTCGTCGTCGGAATCCAACAGCGTCGACGGTGAGGGAAAGGTTCGCAGGGCTGCTTGGATGCCGCAAAGGCTCTTGGCCCAAGCGGCGGTCTCTTTCATCGAGTCCACGCCGAGACACAGCCACAAGGGGCTGTTCTCTTCGCCGAGTTGCTCGACGCCGGAAAGCTGCCGGAAAAGACGATGGAGGCGCCGGAATGCCAGTTGGGCGTGAATTTCCTCGCTGCCGGTGAATGACTCCACGTCGTCCACCACAATCAATCCGACGTTTCCCAGAAATGGCGAAAAGGCATCGCTGTTGTCGAGCAAGCGGGTCACCAATTCGCGGAAGTTGCAGACCAGGACGTCCGGGATGATGTCCCGGCTGAGATCCTTCGCGAAGTCCCGACCCACCCGCCGCCGCCGCAAATTCCACCGAACCGTTGAGGATTCGACCGATGCCACGAGACGCTGATAGGTCTCTTCGGCCTGTGCTTCCGAATGGGTGACAAGCAAGGTCGACCGGGAATGGACCAGGGTGTGGTTCGCCGCTGCGAGTATGGCCAGGGTGGTCTTGCCGCTTCCCTCCGGCGCCAGGACGATCTGGTGGCGTTCATCGAGGCCGGAGCGGTTCTCAGTTCGCTCGGGGCTGCCGGCTCGCAAGGTGAGTTCATCGCCCTGCGGCGGCGGATCGAGGTGCACGAAGCCGTTCAGGGCGAGGGTGTTGAGGACTTTCCACTGCATGGTGGTCAGGGCCGGCTGGGTCGGGGAGGGGTCCGACGGTGCCAGATTTGAAATGATCTCTCCCAACAGGGGCGAGAGATTCGCCGAGGTGTGGATCGGCTGATCTGTCGCCAGTGCCACCTGGGGACGGCGACCCAGTGGTTCCGGTGCCTCCATGCCGTGGCGACGGTCGAGTTCACGCACCACCGTGAGCCAGCCGGCCGGGGTGGGCTCGTCCTTCGATTCTGCCGTGCTCTCGGAGGCCGCTGGTTCCGTTGAGAAGCCCCGCAGTCGGAGGTGCAGTGCCCAAGAGAGCACCAGCACCGCAGCGACGGCCAGTGCACCCGGCTCGACCGCCGCCTTTTCTCGACCGAGGGAGAATGCGGCGAGCGCCAGAAGAAGAATGGCGAAGGTGACCACCCAAGCCGCCCAGGAGCGATAGCTGTTGCTCGGCTCCACGTGGCGCCGCACACCAAAACTTCGATACCACGAGGGAAGCGTCGCTTCGTCGGTGCCCGCCAAGTTTCGCTGCAAGCTAGAGCGAAGAACGACTCCGCGCAGCAGGTTGCCAAAGGTCCACCAGATCAGCAGCCAGCAGGGAAGGGCCAGCATCAGTGCCAGGTGCGGTCGTTGGGAGAGTGGCAGTAGCCATCCCAGCTCCACGATTTGCCCAAGGGTTAGGTACTCCCAGAGGGAGTGTCCCGGGCTGAGGCTGAAGGCCCGAGCCAGCACCGGCCTGGCGATCCAGGTCAGCCAATAGGTCAGGCCGCAGAGAAGGCCCGCCAGAAAAAAGGTCGGCCCGAGGGTGGCGACGCGGACCGAAGCCTCCGGCAGGCTCGCGGAAGGGCCGGGCTTCTCCTGGTCCGATCGCTTGGAGGTCTCGGTTGGCTGGCGACGGCCCCGGCGCAACCATCGGTACAGGCTGCTGGTGATGCCCTCGAGCAAGAAGTAGAGAAGTGCCAAAGGCGCGATGATGGAAAAGACAGCCTCCATTCGGCCGAGTGGAGCGTTCTGCGTAGGTCGCTTGCGGAGAATTCGAACCAGGCGTCGCTGCACGATGCAGGCGACTGCGTAGGAGACGGTCAGGCAGCCCGCGACGTAGGCGAGGATCCACCAGAGATTCCGCTCCGCTAGCCATGCGATACCTTGGGAAAGCGAGGGTCCAAGAACGGTCATGGATTCACTCCGTGGCCTTCCGACCGGGCGTTTCGGCCTCCGGGTTGGTTTGCTGCCGCCCAGGGGTGGAGGCACCGTTGACGTTGCGGTAGAGGCGATCCGCCCATGAGCGATAGCCGGTCAGATGGTGGACCGCCGGAGGGTGACGGTGCCCCGTGTCCGGTCGGTCGTGGAAGGACTCGAAGCGCCTGAGGTTGCGAATGCTGTGCGCTCGGACGCCCTGCACCATGGAGAACATGTAGGCGGCATTTGGGCGAATCGGGTAGCACAGCCGCATCAGGGTACGGGGCCGGACCTGAGGACGATCTTCACGTCGTGCTTGGTCCTCAGCCTGGTCCTCGGCGCGTTCGTAGGCGGTCAGAAGCGCCTGGTCGGCAACCAATGCCGCATCGGCGACGAGCCGCACGCCGTCCGGGTCCAGTCCCTCGTATCCCAAGAACTTTGCGCCGAAGCCGAGGTTCGAGTAGTGGCGGTTGACAAACTCCCGAAGTTGTTTGCCCACCGCATCGGCGAAGTAGTCCAGCTCGGTGATCGGAGTGTTGGCCACCGGAGCGAAGAAGCTCCGCCCGAAACGCATGACTTTCCGGGAGTCGGACAGACAGGCGGCTTTTCGCCACTCTCGAACTCCCCCGACCTGACTGAGAAAATCGATCAAGGGCTCTTCGCCCTGCCGCACGCGGCTACCGTAGTAGTCGACCAGATTGCCCGGATCGATGAGCTGCTCGATCTGACCCCCGGCCCGCACCACGAAAAGATTGCGCAGGTCGTCCCGCTCGTCCGTTCCCGGCGGGGCGGGTCGCACACCCAGGGCCTCCGCTCGGCGGACCATCGCGAGGTTCTGAACGTCGACACTTTCTCGTAGGCGTTGTCCCAGGCCCTCATCCGTCGCGGCTTGTTCGTAAACGTGCAGGGCGTAGCCACGGCGGGCCAGGGCGGTGGTCAAGCGCAGTCGGGTTTCGAGGAAGGAGCGGAGCGACGAGGGCTGGGCGGCGATCTCTCCGTCGTCGCCGGCCACGAGTCGGCGGACAGCGTTCGCCATTTCTCGGATCTTGCGCAAAAGTTCCCGATGGCGCCACCGGCGGTGGACCCACAGGCAGCCTCCTGCGGTGAGGATGAGGAGGCCCGCAGCCACCCACGGAGCAAGGCCGCCTAGGAAAGGTAGGAGGAGGCCGGAGAGTGGCTTTCCGATGGCCGGCATGAGGAGCAGCCACGCCATCAGTCCCAGACGTTGCGGCCCGCAGTCGGGTTTGCGTTCGGCCGCTGCCACGACTTCCTGACGGGCACGAGCCAAGTCGTGACGACGGGGGATGGTGTGGCGCTGACAGACGGATTCGCCGCGACGACGCTCTTCCTCCGTTGCACGCAGGAGTTGGAAGGCTTCACGACGCCGATCCTGAAGTCGCGCCAGCACTGCTGTCAGTCCCCGGGCACTGGTCTGCTGAATTTCGTCGTCCGCGTGCCGTCGAATCTCCGGCAGAGCATTCTTGAGCTGTTGGGTGGTTCGGTGCCGCAGTTTGTCGACCAAGTCGTCCATCCGCCCACGGCGCTGCGTGAGCCGCTGCCAGAGGTGAGAGATGTCCCGCCAGATGTCGGATTCGAAGCGGTCGTCGAAGATCCGCAAAACCTCGAGTTGGGAAACACAGTTGGAAAGTGGGCCAGATTTCGTCAGCGCCTTTGCGATCTTGTTCTCCAACGTTCGAGACTCCTCATCGACGAGAAGCCGCAACGCGATTCGGGCCTCGCGATTCAATTCGTCAGCGCTCTGCGGTGTGGGCAGTTCCGTCGCTTCAGAGCCTTTCCAGGCGGATTTCTTGCTCAGTTGGTAGAGGCATTCGCGGGCCAGCCGATTGGCGAGGTACTCGCGCGCTCGTTCCGCCGGGAACTCGATCTCGCAGCAGGCGAAGGAGGCGAAGAAGTCGTCGCCGCCAGGGCCGACGGCGGTGCGGCGCAGCCAATCGTCCCGCGATAGGTCGTTGCGGATCTGAAAAGCCAGGAAGTCGCGCGTCTGGCGGATGCTGTCCCTGAGGGTCAATACCGCCGTATCGGTGACCCGCCCGTTGATGAAGATCTGAGAAACCCGGCGCCTCGCGGAAGGGAGTACGGCCTCTACCCAGCGCCGCACGCGATGCACCGAGTCGATAATGGCCGCTTCCTCCAGGCGCGTTTCCTCGAGAGGCGCGCCGCCGAAGGGATCCGCCGGATGCGGCATCCACAGGATCGGCACGATGGACAGGGCGCGGTCGAAGCCCTCGCGGTGCAGCTCGAAGATCGAGCTGAAGGAGCGGAGTAGCTCCGAGTGGACGTCTCGTAGCACCTCCGTCATCTTGATGCGAGTGAAGGGCTCGCTCATATCACCCACGACATAAACCGTCAGCCGCGGCGGTGTACGGGTGGGCCGCTTGCGGTAGGTTGGCAGGAAGGAGAAATCGAGAAGATCGCGGGCTTCCTCGTTGAGGGCCTTGCGCAGGGCGAGGCTTCCGGCCGGGTCCGCTGCATCGTCCTCTCCTGCTGCCTCCAGTACAGGGCCGCCTCCGGAGAGGATCACCTCGCGCATGAGGGGCCGCCGGCGGGCTTGTTTCACTTCGTCGGCCTGGCCCAGTGCGGCTAGGCGGCGCTCGAGTGCGTTCTCCTCCCAGAGGTGGGAGTCGGCTTCGAGGCGAAGGGAGCGCAGAAAGCGCGTTGGCCGATCGGCGAGTTGGTGGGGAGAGCCTTCCAGGGCCGAAAGCCGCGGAGCGTCCGGTGCGGCCTCGCGGTCTTCCTTGAGCGGTCGAACGACCATCTCTTTCATGATCTGCAGGGACTGCTGGATCGCCTCGTCAGTCGATTCCGAACGTCGCTGGTGGGGCATGGGCGAGCGTTCTTCGACCTGTTCGCGATCGAGGTCGACCCAGAGACGGACCAGGCCGCGGTAGAGAAACCTGGCGAGATGCCGCAGGCGATCCTCCAGGCACCCTTGAAACTCTTCGTCCGCCTCGGATCGTTCGAGGGCGTGGTCGAACAGGCCGAGGCGAAAACGGCTGACGGCGAGAGGCTTGTAGGGCGCCTCCGATCGCTCCGTGAAATCTGTTGCCCAACCGGTGGTTTGCCAATCCTCGCCGAGGAGGCGCAAGGCGTCGATGGGTGTGTCCGGGTCGCCCGGTTGGGGTACGAACGGTGGGGGCAGGACAATGGAGTCCTCGCGATAGGGCCACGAACCCTTCGGTGCCTCGGCTTCCTCGAGGGGCGAGGGTGCGATCTCATCCAGCAAACGGTCATGGGCACCGTAGTCGGTTTCCGGATCCTCCAGAATCCTCCGGATCGAGTGTCCTGGAATGACCCCTCTTTGAGGTACTCCTCCGGCACTCGGTCCGGGCGACTGCGGCTCCACGAGGTCGCTCAGCCAACGCCATGGCGAGGGGTCGCGGCCCTCGGCGAGGCTACGGCAGCGCATGATCGTGGCGAGCAGTACCGTCGGGCTGTGTCCCTGGCGAATTCGGTTGATCAGAGGCGCGATGAAGAGCTGAAGAGTGCCTTGCCGCTCTGCTCGGCGGCGCAGGGTTTCGGCCGCGAGCAGCGGATCCGGATCGAGGTCCTGCCAGTCGAAATAGCGCCGCCGGACCAGCCGTTCGTCGTCTTTGCGTCGGGAACCCTCCGAGGCGAGCTGGAGGTCGCTGGCCCGCACCGGGCCGTGGTCCCGCGGTACCGCCACCTGGTACCGGCTGTGGCGGTAGCGGATCAGGCCGAGGGCGCGAAGGATGGCGAAGTCGAGCACGATGGAGGGCATGTCGTCGCCCCCCACGTAGTGCGCGATGCGAAGTTTCCCGAGTTCTCTTTCCCGCCAGTCATCCTTCCGCTCGTCTTGCGACCGAATCCAGAATAGGCGCAGGTTCTTGAGAGACAGGTCCGCTCCGGACAGCCGGAGCTGCTGCCAGTCCTCGCCCAGGCGCTCGAGCACCGCCAAACCGAAGCGACCCAACCCCACCACCAGTGACGGGGCCGGGTAGACGAGACCGTCGTCGGTCATGAAGCGGGCGTCTCGGTCTCGGCGCCCTTGGAATTGCGGCCCTTGCCCTTGGGAACCGTTCCCCCCTTTTGCGGGTCTTCGCCGTTGCGGTGGTTGTGGCGCAGCCCTTCGAGCATCGACTGGAGTCGCCCCGCCGTCAGTGGTTTGAACAGCGACTGGAAGGAGCTCGGCGTTTCCGGCACCGCGCCGGAGTCTTCGAGTTTGCTCCATCGCTCGCTGAAGAAAGCGAGTATCTGAATACTCTGGGCCAGGCTCTTCTGGGCTTCGGCGGTGGTCAGGTTCTGCGCATAGATCCTGAAGTCTTCGTTGCGGCTACGGCTCTCAAGCTGCCGATTGCGCAGCTCTTCGAGTAGCTTCTCGAGAGCCTCATGCAGGCGCTCATAGGAGTCCTGGAGATCATTGAGAATGAGCCTTTGTGCCGGTTTGCGGTCGTGGCCGTAGTGGTTGCTCAGGTCCTCATACTCCAGGCGCCATTCGAAGGGCAAGTGACTGATCGCGCCTAGGAGTTCCGGCGCCATACCGTTGCGGATACCGTGCAGGGAATCGCGATATTCGGAAAAATTGACCCTCTCCGCGTTGAGTACCTTCGGCAGTTTCTCGATGGCACGGGCGAGGGTATCGCCGAGTTCGTGGTACCCCGCCTGGTGATCTTCCGGCAATGACTCGAGATCCGGATCGAGGAGCAAGTAGCGGCCGCGACGCCGGATCAAGCAGTTGGCGCCCTCTTTCAATCGCGGATGTTCGGTGCACAGTAGGGCCGTGAAGTTGATGATCTGATCCCGCACCAGCACCTGGCGGTGTTGTTCCTTGAGTACGTTCGGATCCAGATCAGACAGGGCGGTGCCCTCCCAGTTCTTGTCGATATGAAGTGCCTTCGAGCGTCGCGCCTGACGGCGGAAGGTGTCGTAGTGGTGTTTCATCACATCGAGTCGGCCGAAGGCATAGAGGGGTACGTTCAGCACCGAGCGGTAGAACACGATTTCCTTGGCGTTGTGCCAATCGCTCGACACCCAGTCGAGATCGGCGATGTTGGCGTTGCGCAGCGCTCGCTCAATGTTGCTGTTCTTGAAGTTTTCGTCGATGGCGGCCAGAAAGACATGATCCGGCCGCACGCCGCCGTGCTGATCTTGGCCCTGGTCGTAGACGCACAGGATGGAGGCCTTTTCTTTCACCACCCGTTTGATCTTGTCGCGCAGGTATTCCTGGTGCTTTAGGTCACCGAAGTCGATCTGCTTCTCCTCCGGCAGAGCGCGATACTCCGCCAGAACCTGGCGGATCCTCCGTTCGCCTTCGCCTTTGATGGTCTCGCTGTGACTGCGATAGAGGGCGCGGTAGATGATTTCGAGTTCAAGGGCGTCCGACAGGGTGAGGCCGTCGCGCAGTTCGCGGTCGGGCGAGTGAGGGTCGCCGCCGATACGCTTCACCAAGACTTCGTGGGCGTAGTGCCGCAAGGCGGTGAAGAGCTGCTCCAGGCGAGTGGTACTGGTGCTCCGGCCGCGGCGCTGGGAGAGGTCGACTACCGTATCGCTGAGGATTTGTTGCACCCGGTCGTTGGTGAGCGAGAGTTCCGGAAGATCGGCGATCTTGTCTTCGAAGTAAAAATCCCAGAATCGCCGATTGTCCTCGCCTTGGAGCGCCTCGGCGTCGAGAACGTACTGGTTGGCGGAGTCTTCGCCCTGGGTCTGGAGGCGTTCCAGAAGGCGGCTGTACTCGCGCTCCAGGTTGATCGAGCCTCGTTCCATTTCCCTCATCTCGTCGGCGTAGCCCTGTAGGGCTTCACGCAGCTCGCCGAGTTGCGAGAGAAACTCGCGCCGCACGTCGTGAAAGGCGAGGTCCCGGGCCTGGGAAAGAACGTGCTCGATCAATTCGTCGTCGGGTTTGATCTTGGCGCTCGGCTTCTTCTCCTGGACGTCGAAGTTCGAGACCCGCTCGTCGTCCGGCGCCTGGTCGAAATTGACTCTTTCGAGGAGGGAGAGCACGGCATAGCGTTTGGCAATGAGGTCGACTTCCGCCGCGTCGCTGCGCAAGAACTCGAGGTTGACCAGGCGCTCCATGCCCGGCATTCGGACGGTGCCTTCGCTGAATCCGTCGCGCAGTCGCCGTAGGCCTTCTCGGCGCAGTTCGTCCCGCCAGGAGGTGGCGCGGCGCTTGAGTTCGACCACCTTGATGGGGGTGCGTACCGGGGCGGGGTTGTGCCCTTTGATGGCCTGATGCGCCCGGTCCAGAAGGGTCGGGTCGTCGCCCGGCATGCCGGCGAGTAGGGGGAGGACGATGCCTCCGATGGAGGCACTGAGGCGGCCCTCCACCAACTGCTGCTCCTGGCGCATGGCGTCGCCATGGATCTCCGGATCGAAGGAGACGGTGCCGTCGAGTTTGGGTTCCGATCCCAAGTAGTGCCCGTGGCGGAAGATGCCTTGGAATCGTCCGGCCTTGTTTTCCCGATATTCACAGGCGGCGAGCAGCCTGACGTGCTTGGAGAATAGGCGGTCATAGAGGCGGTTGCGGTCCGTCTTCTGGGGTTGGTCGGGAATCTCCGAGGCGCGGTAGATCTGAGCGTCTTCGTCGTCGTTCTTGGTGACCTCGTCGAAGCGGGCTCGATCCTGGCGCAGCGGTGAGTAGGTCGCATCCGGCGGGATCTCGCCCATGAAACTGGCACGGATCAGAGAGAGGGCCGCGGCTTGGCTGCAGTACTCGATCAGGCCCGGTACCGGCACCAGGAGCACGGCGCAGCCAAAGGAGCCGTAGAAGGTCGAGAAGCCGGCGATTCCTCGTTCCTCGAAATCGTCCGGCACCAGGAAGCGCTGGTACTGGGTGTAGTTGTCGTAGTCGGATAGCTGAGCCCCGTAGAGCGGCGAGAAAAACTGCAGATAGAGCCCGTCCGCCGCGGCATCCACCGGTTCCGGCACACTAAAGCTCTCGGGTTTGTCGATCAGGTAGAGAAAGTCGAAGGGCCGCTCGTAAACGCGCACTTTTGAGGGATTGGCCGGGTTGTAGTGGAACGCCTCTCCGTCCGCGGGGAAGAAGGGTGAGTCCGGAGCGCCGAGTTTCATCAGGTGCTCGGTTTCCTTGAGCGCGGCATAGCCGTTGGCGAAGGTGCCGTCCTTGTTGACTCCCACTTTGTCCTCGAACACTGCCGGCAGCACCGCGACGCCGATCATGGTGGCGCGGCCCAATTCCGACGCCTGCTCCCGCAACATGTAGCTCACCGGCAAATGACAGCCGGAGCCGGTGCCGCCGGCGATCGAGTAACACAGGACGATGCGGATCTCGTCTGAATCGAGTCGGCGGTGACCGTGTTCGTGGCTCTTGAGCTGTTCGAGCAGGTTGCGGAACCTCGGTGCGAAGTCTTTGTGCTTCATCTGGTAATAGACCCCGAGCCGAGCTTCGATCCGGATCTGCCCGGCTCCCGCCGTGTCGCCGGAGCGGAAGCGATAGTCCGAGGGCACCCACTGGGTGAAGTATTCGTCGGCTTCCAGGAACTTCTTGCCGGACGCGAGGTTGGCGTACTCCTCTTTCTCAAAGTCGCTGATCAAGAAGGTGGCGTCGGCGACATCCCGATAGGACTCCAGGTCGTTGACGTTGGTGTCGACCATGGCGAACTTCACGAGGTCGCTGAACCGCTCCCGAAAGTCCGGTCGGCGTCGGAGGTGATCGGCGACGCGCTTCACCATACGGCAGCCGGCGCCGCCCAGCCCCACGAAGAGCATGGGACTGACCCCGCTCGGGGTGGTCAACATTTCGTCGACAATCAGTTTTCGATCTCTGGTCATTGTGCTGATCCCTCCTGAGAAATTCCGTCGGGCGAGTCGAAGTCCGGGTTCGGCTACCCCAGCTCCCAACCGCCGATGTGTCCTTCCGTTCGTTCCGATGCGGCGATCCGGTGAATCAACCGCTCGTTTTTCGTCAGTTGTTCGATGGTGTAGTCGTCGGCTTTGCCGTACCAACCTTGCGGCGTGAGGTTTCCTACCTTTCCGCGAGGTCCGCGGACGGCAAAGAAGTGGATACCCGATCCGGCCCGGGCGAAAAGACGCCCTTCGTCGCCCGGATCGATCTCCGGGTTTCCTTGCAGCCTGCCGACGATGTCCCGTTCACCCTTGAAGTCGACGGACGAGAGTTCGAGCCTCGGAGCCAAATTCAGCTCCGCTGTCTCCCGATACGTTCTCCACGGCAGGCCGAAAACGAACGGATTCGCTCGCCACCAGGCCTGGATCCGCTGGCTCCACGGAATGCCCGCCTTGATGATCTCCAGCACCACTTCGCGGTCGTCGGCCCGCTGGGTGCCGGGTTGGGGATTGCCTCCGTAGGTCGGCCAGTAGAGCGGCACCAGGCGGGTGGCGAGTTGATCCCGTGAGAGCCACTGGACGCTGGTGAACATGCTGGCGATGTAAAACGTCAGCAAGCCGGCCAGCAGCCCGAGAAGGCCGCCGAGTACCCAGGGCCGGTAGCAGACCCACCAGTTGCTCGTCGCCACCACCTGCACCTTGGCGACCACCGGCGCTCCACCGTCGACCGGTACTAGCCGAAGCTCACCCCAGTAGGTTCCGGAGCTACAGCACCGCGGGACCTCCACTCGGAGGGTCAGGGGCTCGTTGGGCGCGATGGCGACTTGCCGTTGGCGTACCACCTCGCCATCGGAATCGAGCAGCATCCGCACGTCGCTCTGTTCGTCGAGGAATCCCAGGGGTAGATTGTCGGCGGGTTTGCCCTGCCGGCTGAGAGGCTCGATGGTGGCGTCGTAGTGGACCATTGCGCGGGCTGGTACCCCCGGTTCGGCCGGCGGCGGATTCACTACACCTTCGCCCGCGCTCCCGGCTTCTAGTTCGAACCGTAGGGTCTCGGCTTGGCGTACCGTGGAGTCCAGCCGAAACCCCAAAGGCACGGTGATCGTGCCGACCTCCGGTAGCTTCTCCATTGCCACCTGGAGGCGAGCTTCCTCCACGGGATAGACCCCGTCGGGCCCGCAGTCTTCGGCCACCACGAGTTGCAGGGGGTAGGACTTGCCGCTGCGCACCTTCACGGTTCCCCCCAGCGGGCGGTCAGCGAAGGTCAACGTGACGCAGGCCGGCAGGTCCGCGCCTTCCATCAGTCTCAGTTTTACCGGCGTTTTGGTGTAGTTGCCTTCCAGGGCCAGCATCTTGGTGTAGCTGTTGCCAGGGTAGACGTCGCCGAAGTGTGCCTTTGCAGGCTGAGGCTGAATGCTTCGATCAATGGCTTGGAGGGTTCGGCTGCCGGCGGAGATCAACGGTTGCGATGAGCCGTTCGGTGCGATCATGAGCACCTGCGCACGGATCGTGTGGATGCCCTCGGGGAGGGTCGGAAGATCGAGCCGGAAGGTCGCCTGATCGGCCGCAGCGGGTTCCTCTCGGATCTCCTTCGTCGCCACCGATTCGGTGGACATCACAACTTCTCCCTGGAGCTGTGCGGCGGTGATGTCCGGGCCGACGACCTCCCCTTGTTCGTTGACCAAGGTGATCACGGCGCAAAGATCGCTGTGCACGCCGACGACGTCCGTCGCCGGGGGGCCTTCGCCGCTGCAGGGACCCTGGAGAATCTCGAACTCGCTGGCGAGGCGGTACTCCGGCAGCGCCACCATCTCCCAGCTCTCGCCGGCTCCTTTCACGGTCACCGTCATCGGCTCGCCGGTGGGGCGATAGCGGGCGCTGGTGAAGCGATACTTCTTGCCGTCCGGTGCGAAATGGTGGCGTGCCTTGTCGAGTACCTCCACCGGAACCCGGCGACCGCCACCTCGGGGGGTGACAAGAATTTCCAGGTCCGGCGAGTCGCCCGGTGCGACCGCCAGCAAACTCACCGACCGCGCCCCATGGTGCGCTGGCAGAAAGCCGTCCGTCGGCCTGAGGATTTGTGATTCATAGCCCTGAGAGCGGGAGAGAGCGAGGGCGAAGGTATTCAAGATCTGGGTGGGGTCGCCGCCGCGCAGTGGGCGGGTCGCTCCTCCGGTCTCCTCGACCATGCGTCGGAGGTCCGGCGACGCTCCGCTTCGCTCGAACTCGAGCAAGTAGAACTGAAAGCGATTCTGTTGGTGAGACGGCAGGTCCTCGAGCAGGTCCAGGACCCGTTCTTCGCCTGGCGGAGTGCAGCTACCGTCGGTCAGGAAGATCACCACTTGGGAGACCGCCGGCTGGTCCTGGCTCTTGAGCTGGCTGAAGGCTTCCTGAAGGGCAGTGCGGCAAGGCGTGTTGGATCCGTCGTAGGCGGCCAGTTTGCCGCTGAGGTCGAGGGTGCGTTTCATCTCGTCGCGGTGACCGGGGGCGAGTGGGTCGAGGCCCGTTTGGGGCTCTCCCTCGGAGGGACCGTTCAGACGGATCACGCTGACCGAGTCGCGTTCATCGAGTACGCCGAGCAGAGCCCGCACCGCAAAGACCGCCAAGCGGTCCGGGTCGGGGCCTCTGCCCCGCGACTCGCTCATGCTTCCGGAGTCGTCGATGATGAAAACGAACTGCGCCTCTCGGGGTTCGATGGCCGATCGGGCGGCGGACGCGGGGCGTGGGAATAGCGGGACGAGCATCGCCAGTGCAATCCACGGCCCGGCGACCATCGAAGCTTGAGCGCTCCGCAACCACGACATCGACTTCCTCCCCACTCAACACGGCGCGCGACTTGAAAATGAGTGCGCGACGCCACCTGAATTCATCTCGACCGCTTCGCGAGCATGCGGGTTGACTCAACCTCTTCGGTTTGCGAGCAGTCTTTACAGCGCAAGGAGGGCGGGCGCCGGGTCAAGATCGCAGAGGCCTACGAGACATTCAGCTATCGGGATATGTGCGCCTCGCGATGTGGCGCTTCCCGTGCAATGCGCGGTGGGGCTTGGAGGGGGACCTGCAGAGGAAGACACCTGCCCATCTCGCGAGCGAATGCCGATCCGAGAGGGGATTCGTTCTCGGCCTTGTGCCTGGGTACTGCGGGAAGGACTACGAAGGACCGGCCAGCAGCGCCTCGATCTCATCCACCGTCCGGGCGAGCCCGTCGGACATCAGCTCGGGGCCGTCCTCGGTGATCCAGATGTCGTCCTCGATGCGCACGCCGATGCCGTCGTAGCGCTCCAAGGCCTGGCGGATCTTCGCCTGGTCGGTCTCGGGAAGCTCCCGGAAGGCGGCGCTGGCTTCGACGTCCGCGCGGCGCACGTAGAGGCCCGGTTCCAGGGTCCACACCATGTCCGCTTCGAAGGCGCGGGTGCGGTCGAAGGCGTCGTGCACCTGGAGGCCGATGGGGTGTCCCAGACCGTGGAGGTAGTACATCTCCACCTGTGCCGGGGTCGCTTCAGTGATCAGGCCGAGGGCGAGAAGTTCCCGGCCGAGGACCTCGATCGCGAGGTTGTGGACCTCCGCCATGCGGCCGCCCGGCCGCATCTTCGGCAGGCACTCGCTCCAGGCGGCCAGGACGGCTTCGTAGATCTCCCTCTGCGGCTCCGAGAAGGTGCCGTCCACCGGGAAGGTGCGGGTGATGTCCGCCGTGTAGCCATCGACCTCCGCTCCCACATCCATCAACAGCAGATCACCGCGGTCGATCGCCTCGTTGTTGGTGTTGTAGTGCAGGGTGGTGGCGTTGTAGCCGGCGGCGACAATCGACGGGTATCCCCAGCAGCAGGCGCCGCGGTCTCGGAAGGTGTGCTCGATGGTCGCCTCCACCTGGTACTCGTGTTCCGCCGTCCGGGCGCGGCGCCCGGCGGCCTCCACCGCCTCGACGGTGATGTCCACGGCGCGCTGGAGAACCTTGCGCTCGGCCGGGCTCTTGATCTCGCGCAGGGCTTTCACCTGCGGCGAGAGGTCACGCACCTGCACTTCCGGGAAGCGCTGGCGGACCGTGTGGGCTAGTTTCTGCTCAGGGGTCAGCTCGCCCGCCGCACCTCGGCTCTCCAGGTCCAGCCAAAGCGTGGCTCGACCCTGGCGCACCGCTTCGAGGAGCGACGGCAAGCCGGGCGGGCGGTAATAGCGGTAGAGGTCCGTCTCGCCCCAGGGGAGACCGCCGAAGGCGACATGCGCGAATCCCTCGAACCGGCTCGCCGAAACCACCTCGGAAATGCCGCTCAGGGCGGTTGCTTCGTCCTGCGAAAATAGGCGGCCGTCCCACACTTCCGCCAGCGGATCGCGGTCGAGCAGGAACAGGATCTCCCGGTGTGTCTCTTCCCCGGGAAGGAGCGCCAGGGCGGTACCGGGCTGGTCGATGCCCGTCAGATAGAGGATCGAATCGTCCTGGCGGAACGGCCAGTTCACGTCTCCGTTGCGATGCTTCGCCTCGTGCGGCAGGAGCAGGGCGACGCCATCCGGGCCGATGACCTCCGCCAGCCGAGCGCGGCGGGCGGAGTACTCCTCCGCGGGGATCTCCGCCAGGGCGAAAGACCCGATGAAAAGCAGGGCGAAACACAAAACTCCAGGCTGGAAGCGTCGCAAGGTGGGTGGCTCCTGGGTCTACGGTGGTGGGGAATAAAGAGAAGGGCGACCGCGCCGGCCGCCCCTCTCGAGCGAACGAGGTGGTGCAGCAGTCAGGCGCTCAGGCGCCCAGCGAGGCCCGCCTCCACCTCGCCGTCCTCCGGAAAGCGGTTGGTCTCATTCTTCGAGAACAGCAGCTCGCCGTCGAGCTTCACTTCGAAGGCTCCGCGGGAGCCCTTGATCAGCTCCGTCTCGAGGTCGTTTTCCCCCCCGAAACGCTTTTCAATCGATTCCGCCAGACCGGCGGCTCGTGGGTGGTAGTTTCAAACAACGCAGTATTCGATCGTCAGCTTGCGCGACATGTGAGGGTCTCCTTAGAGAACCGGCTCAGCGCCGGGTGATGCGGTAGATGAGGAGGAGGATGACGGTGCCGGCCACGGCCATCAGTAGGCTGGGAACATTGAATCCCGAGATGCCGCCGTAGCCCAAGAAATTCCCGATGAAGCCGCCGATCAGCGCTCCCACGATGCCGAGAATAGTAGTGACGACGCAGCCGCCGGGATCGTCGCCCGGCATGATGAACTTCGCCAACGCGCCCGCGACCAAGCCGAAGGCGATCCATACGAGAATTCCCATTCCATCTCCTCCGTAGTGGGTAGATCTGCCGCGCCGAGCGCGACGCCCGAGTCTACCAGCCGCGAAGCACCTCCGAATCGTGACCAGCAGACCTCCGCTGCCGTGACCCCATGAGTCGATCGGTCTCCCCATGAGTAGAATGCCGTCATGCCCGACAACCGCTCTCGCCTCTACCTGATCGACGGCTACTCGAACATCTTCCGCGCTTTCTACGCCATTCGGAATCTCTCCAGCTCCAAGGGGGAGCCAACCAACGCGGTATTTGGCTTCATCAACATGCTCAAGAAGCTCCTGCGGGAGCAGGAGCCGGAGTTCATCGGCGTCGCCCTGGACGTCGGCCGCAAGACCGTGCGGAGCGAGCAATATGCCGACTACAAGGCCAACCGCTCGCCCATGCCGGACGACCTCAAGGTGCAGATCCCGTACATCCGACGGCTGCTCGAGGCCTACCGCATCCCGATGCTCGAGGTCGAAAACTACGAGGCCGACGACGTCCTCGGCACCCTCGCCGATCGCGCCGCCGAAGCGGGCTACGAGGTGGTGCTGGTGAGTGCCGACAAGGATTTGATGCAGCTCGTCGGCGACCATGTCTTCCTGATGCATACCGGTCGGGAGAAGCTCTACGACGCGGCTCTCGTCACCGAAGATTTCGGCGTGCCGCCGAACCAGGTGATCGACGTGCTGGCCTTGATGGGCGACACCAGCGACAACGTCCCCGGCGTCCCCGGCATCGGCGCCAAGGGTGCGGTGACCCTGGTCAAAGAGCACGGCTCCGTCGAGACCCTGCTGGAGGTGGCGCCGGAACTCAAGCGCAAAAGCTACCGCGAGAACCTTCAGGAGCACGCCGCCGCCGCCCGCCTCTCCAAAGAGCTGGTCACCATCCATCGCGATCTACCCTTGCCCTTCGAGCCGGACAAGCTCCGCCGCGACCCGCCGGACGAAGAGGCCCTGCGCGAGCTGTTCACCGAGCTGGAGTTTTTTTCCCTGGCCGAAGAGCTGGACTCCGGCGACGGCGGCGAGGCGCCGCGACCGGCGATCGGCCTCGGAAGCGCCGACGATTGGGCGGAGAGGACGGCGGCCCTGGGAGACGAAATCCTGCTCGCCCTGGTCGGCTTCGGCGAACCCGTCGGCCTGGCCGTGTGGACCGGCGAAGAGACCGTCTACGCGGACTTCCGCAACGAAGAGCTGGCCGAGGCCGTCCGCGCCAGCTTGCGCGAGTGGATCGCCGACGGCGACCGTGAACTGGTCGGACACGACTTGAAAGAGGTCCTCCGCCAGGTGCCGGATGCCGTTGGCGCACGCGGCGTCCGCTGCGCGGCGGCCCTGTTCGACACCATGCTCGCCTCCTACCTGCTGCGTTCCGCCGCCCACAGCCACGGTTTCGAGGATCTCGTCCTCGACCGCCTCGGCCACCGGGCCCTTACCGCCAAAGACGTCGGCTTCGACCGCGGCCACCAGCCGCCGCCGGAGGACGAACGCCTCCTCGCCCTGGTCGGCGAGCGCGCCGCCCTCCTGCCGCGCTTGGTCGGCCCCATGCGCAAAGAGCTGGGCGAAGCGGAGGATCCAGCAGAGCGCGGTGCCCTGGCGAAGGTGTACCGCGAGATCGAAGAGCCGCTCATCCCCATCCTGCTGGCCATGGAAGAGGCCGGCGTCCTCCTCGACGTCGACTTTCTGGCGGAGATGTCCGAAGAAATCGGCGCCGAACTCGAGCAGATCGAAGAGCAGATCTACTCCGTCGCCGGCGAGACCTTCAACATCAACTCCCCGGCGCAGCTCGGCGTGCTGATGTTCGAAAAGCTCGGCTACCCGGTGATCCGCCGCACCCGCAAAACCAAAAGCTACGCCACCGGCGCCGACGTGCTCGAAGAACTGGCCGACCGCGGCTACCCGCTGCCGGACCTCATCCTCAAGTTCCGGGAACTGTCCAAGCTCAAGTCCACCTACGTGGATGCACTCCCCACCCTGGTGGGGGACGACGGCCGCATCCACACCCGCTTCAACCAGGCCGTCGCCGCCACCGGCCGGTTGTCTTCCGCCCACCCCAACCTCCAGAACATCCCCATCCGCACCGAACTGGGGCAGCGCATCCGCAAAGCCTTCATCGCCCCACCGGGCAAGCAGCTCCTCAAGGCCGACTACAGCCAGATCGAGCTGCGCATCCTGGCCCACATCGCCGAAGAAGAAGCTCTCATCGAAGCCTTCCAGCGCGGCGAAGACATCCACCAATCCACCGCCGCCACCGTTTTCGGCATCGACCCCGGCCTGGTCAGCCCCGACCAGCGTCGCGCCGCCAAAGTCATCAACTTCGGCATCCTCTACGGCATGAGCCCCTTCGGCCTCGCCAAGAACCTCAAGATCTCGAGCAAAGAAGCCGAAGAATTCATCGACGCGTACCTCTCCCGCTACCCGGGAGTCAAACGCTACATGGACGAAACCCTCGAAGACGCCAAGGCCACCGGCAAAGTCGAAACCCTCTACGGCCGCATCCGCTGGCTACCGGACATCACCAGCAAGAACCGCAACCTCCGAGAAAACGCCAAGCGCATGGCCATCAACGCGAGGATCCAGGGCACGGCAGCGGACGTGATGAAAATCGCCATGATCCGGGTGGCGGAGCGGTTGGCGGAGGCGGGGGTGGAGGCGCGGTTGCTGTTGACAGTGCATGATGAGGTAGTTCTCGAAGTGCCAGAGGAGGAACGGACGGACAGGGCGGTGGGGGAGCTGGTGAAGCGGGAGATGGCCGGGGTGGTGGAGTTGCGGGTGCCGCTGGTGGTGGATTTGGGGGTGGGTGGAAGTTGGTTTGGGAAAAAGGGGTGAGAGCAGCTGAATCGCCCCGGGTTTTCCGGAGTCTGAATGAGCTGAGTCCCGCGCTTGCGGGCTGTTCTCGTAGTTGTCGATGGTAGTGTTTTTCGTGTTCTGCTGGCGGCAGATGTCCGATAGATCCCAACAGTCTCTTATGGTTGAACCAGTGGACCCACTCGAGGGTGGCGAATTCGACGTCATCGAGGCTGCGCCAGGGGCCGCGCTTTCGGAT